>NZ_JAESMI010000003.1:0-17663 GCF_017893095.1 Staphylococcus sp. GDX8P80P
ATTCAGTTTTCAATGTTCATTAAAATGGAGCGGGTGATGGGAATCGAACCCACAACATCAGCTTGGAAGGCTGAGGTTTTGCCATTAAACTACACCCGCATATTTAATTAGAAAGTTTATTTGGTGCGGCCGAGAGGACTTGAACCTCCACGGGATTTCTCCCACTAGGTCCTCAACCTAGCGCGTCTGCCATTCCGCCACGACCGCTGGCAACACGCAACAATTACTATTAATTATCGAGAACAATAATTATTGTAAATGTTTTGTAATGAAATGTCAATAACTTTTTAACATATTTTTAAACAAGTTTTACAAACAATTAATGTTTGATACATTTATTAAAGCAACGATATATACTATACATGTTTATTTGATTAATGTCAACGTATAAATGATAAAATATTTAAGACTGGGACATAAATAATATAATTATGCTATTTTGCAGTTTCGCAGTAGCTGACTGAACTGAGAAGGCGCTTAAATCAAGCTTTTCTCAGTTCTAGTCATCCTTGCGGGGGTGGGACGACGAATCTAAAAAGAATTTTGTCCCACTCCCAATACGTTATTGCTTAGTTATTTCAATTAACGCGTTTTATTAGCGATAACTTCCCCTTGCACTTCCCGCATCTCATCTTTTTCACATCGACTTTTTTAATTCTGAGATATTGGCAACCACATGATTTACATCGATATACGTAATTAGCACGTTCTTCATACGTTTGAATAGGCGTACAAAATCTTGGTGCACCTACTTGCTTACTTAACACTTTAAAATCTGTATTTTTATGTTGATACCCTTTTCCTAGTATGTGTAAATGATAATGGCACAATTCATGTTTGATGATGTCGATTAATGCTTTCTCACCATAATATTGATATTGCTTGGGATTAATTTCGATATTATGTGATTTTAACATATAGCGACCACCAGTGGTGCGTAGCTTGTTATTAAATAAAGCTTTATGACAAAACGGTCTATTAAAAAACTGACTTGAAATACGTTCTACTACAATTTGTAATTCATTATTATTCATGAGGATCAATCATGATTAAAGACACCTTGCCTTTAGTTTGATCTATATCTAGTATCCACACATCCACTATGTCTCCCACACTTACGATGTCCATTGGATTTTTGACGAATTTTTTAGATAGTTTCGATACATGGACCAAGCCATCTTGTTTCACACCTATATCAACGAATGCTCCGAAATCAACTACATTTCTTACGGTGCCACTTAATTTCATACCTACTTTTAAATCTTCAATAGATAATACATCTGACTTCAAGATTGGCGTTTCGAATTCATCTCGAGGATCTCGATTAGGTGCCATTAATGATTTAATTATATCTTCAAGTGTAGGTACCCCAACATTTAGTTGTTTAGCAACTTGATCCACATTTACTTTAGATAACTCTGTTTTAAGTTTATCAGTACCTAAATCTTTAATATTTAAATCTAAAATACCTAATAATTTATACGTTACGTCATAACTTTCAGGGTGAATAGAAGTATTATCTAATGGTTCAGTACCATCTACAATACGCAAGAATCCGATACTTTGTTCAAATGTTTTTGCACCTAAACGTTTCACTTTACTAATTTCTTTATTGTGCTTAATGGCTCCATTCTCTTCACGGTAATCAATGATGTTTTGAGCAATCGCACCGGATAATCCAGATACATATTGTAATAATGATTTAGAAGCTGTATTTACATCAACGCCCACTTGGTTAACAGCAGTTTCAACTACAAATGTTAGTGCGCTTTCAAGTTCTTTTTGGTTTACATCGTGTTGATATTGTCCAACTCCAATTGATTTAGGATCTATTTTAACTAATTCACTTAAAGGGTCTTGAACACGTCTACCGATGGATACTGCACTACGTTCTTCAACTTGAAAATCAGGAAACTCTGATCTAGCAATTTCAGATGCTGAATAAACAGAAGCACCCGCTTCATTGACAATAATAAATTTAATTTCTAAGTTATACTTTTTAATAACATTTGCAACAAATTGTTCAGTTTCACGACTCGCTGTACCATTACCAATAGCAATGAGTTCAACATGATTTTCTTTAATCATTCTGACGATCTCTTTTTCTGATGCTTCTATCTTAGATTTAGGTGGGTGAGGATAAATCACACTCTTATCAATAAAAGTGCCGAATGGATTAATTACTGCCAACTTGCAACCTGTTCTAAATGCTGGGTCAACACCTAAAATTTGCTTACCCTTCATAGGTGGTTGTAATAGCAAATGTTTTAAGTTTTCACTAAAGACTTCAATGGCATGTTGTTCAGCTTTACTAGTTAAATCTGCTCGGATTTCTCTTTCGATTGAAGGCATAATTAATCGTTTTAAACTATCCTCAATAGCTAGCTTAATATAATCTCTATGGGGATTTTGAAGTTTAATTTCACTTTTCTCAATTGTACTAGCTACTTGTTTTGTATCAAATTCTATTTTGATTGATAGAATTTTTTCTTTTTCACCACGATTCATAGCAAGTACTCTATGATTTGCTATATGCCTAATAGGTTCTACATAGTCGTAATACATTGCAAATATTTCTTTTTCATCTTCTGCTTTCTTCTTCTTAGTTGTCACAATACTTCCTTGTCTATAAAGATCTTTTAGTATGCGACTACGATATTTAGGATTATCTGAAACATGTTCAGCAATGATATCTAATGCACCTTGAATCGCCTCATCAATATTTGTTACCTCATCAGTAATGAAACTTTCTGCCTTATGTTTTAAGTCACCTTGCTGTCCATCATAGATCCATTTAGCTAAGCTTTCTAAACCTTTTCTTTTAGCTTCTGTCGCTCTTGTCTTCTTCTTTTGTTTAAAAGGTCTATATAGATCTTCGACACGTTGCAATTTAGTTTGTTTAAGTATATCTTCTCTCAATTCATTTGTTAATAAGCCTTGTTGTTCAATATTATGTATAACTTCTTCTTTTCTTTTTTGTAAATTTGCAACGTATTGGTATTCATCTGAAATCTGTTTGATTTGAACTTCATCCAATCCTCCAGTTGCTTCTTTACGATATCTTGCAATAAAGGGAACCGTATTGTTGTCTTCTAATAAACTTAATACTGATTTTACTTGTTTTTCAGAAAATTGATATTTTGTTGTTATTTCATCAATTAAATTTTTATTCATTTTATGACCACACTTTTCCTTATTTTCTATTCAATTTTATCATATTTTTCATGTTAATTTATTAAGTCAACGATGTACCTATTTTATTTATTCATATCAATATAAAAAAACTGAGGCATGACGATACCTCAGTTTCGATTACTATTTTACTGTTTAGCAGCTTGCTGTAATTTCTTGATTGCAGTTCTTTGCAATCGAGACACATGCATTTGACTTAAACCAATGCGTTCACCAGTTTCTTTCTGGCTTAGCCCTTCAATAAATGTGCATTGAATGATTTCTCTTTCTCTATCTGAAAGAATAGGCAAAATACGTTCCAGAATCATACGTTTTTCTGTTAAGTCATAATTGTCATCTCTTTGACCCATTATATCTAATAAAGTCACTGTTGAACCATCTTTATCTGCTTCAATCGAGTGATCCACGCTAAGTGCATTATAACTTTGCCCCATTTCCATAGCTTCAAGTACTTCTTCTTCAGAAACTTCCAAACGATCAGCAATTTCTGCTATTGATGGGGAACGTTCTAATTCATTCGTTAATTCATCGCTTACTTTTTTTATACGTGGACCGATTTCTTTTATTCTTCTTGGAACATGAACACTCCAAGTTTTATCTCTTAAATATCTCTTAATCTCACCAATAACGGTCGGTACTAAGAATGCTTCAAATTTGCGATCAAAAGACAGGTCAAATCTGTTAATAGCACCTATTAAACCAACCATACCAACTTGAACTAAATCTTCGTGATGTGATTGTCCTTTTGAATACTTATAAGCCAACGATTCAATTAGTTTACGGTAATGATTGACTAATCTATCTTGAGCTTCTGTATTAGCGTTATCTTGATGTTCTTTAATCCATTGGTTAATTTGTTCAGGTGATACATCATTAACTGATTTCGACTCTTTCGTCATTATTTGGCACCTGCTCTTTTTTTATATACTTAATCATACTGATTGTTACACCAGATTCTTTAAAGACTTTCACTTCATCCATTAAGGATTCAATTAAGAATAAACCAAGTCCGCCTTCACGTAAGAAATCGATATTTTCATTCTCATCGTAAGGTCCTAATTGTGATTTAGTTGTCTCATAATCAAAACTTTCGCCTTGATCTGAGATAATAATTTTTATTTTATCATCAAATAACTCGAAACATAAATTAATCATACCATTTGTATCTTTATTTTTATAAGCATGTTTAACTGCGTTAGTAACGGCTTCACTTACTGCAATTTTAGAATCTTCGATATCGTCATAAGATGCGCCTGCTCTTGAAAATACGCCTGATAACGTTAAGCGAATTAGACTTACATATTCGGCAGAGGCAGGCAATTTCATCTCGATATAATCATTTTTAATTGGCAAGTTATTCTACCTCCGTTCCTTCATTGACATGCATTAAGTCTTTAAGACCAGTAATATCAAATAATCTTCCGATTCTATCTGATACGCCTAAGATGTATAACTCTTTATCATTTTGGTTCAATGCTTTTAATGTTCCTACAAATAATCCTAATCCTGTAGAATCCATATAACTAACGTTTGTTACATTAACGTGAATATCATGTGTACCTTCTTGTCTCATTGGCATTAATACTTCTTCCAATTCAGGTACAGTATATACATCTAATTCACCAGCAACAATGACTTCATAATATTCATCATGTGTTACCGTTTCAATGTTAAGGTTCATAGTTCTTACACTCCCATTTTAGTCTTTTGTTACTACCAATTATGTATACTCTAGTAAGTATACCCATAGTTAGATTTATATAATCAATAAATTTAATATTTAATTTACACGTTTTATAATCAATATCGTCATATCGTCACGTTTGTTAGGATTTTGAATTTTTAATATAGCTTCATAAAGTATTTGTACGATATCTTGTGGATGCATATGCTTATATTTTCGAATAAGGTTTAACAATGTCTTTTTAGCGATAAATTCACCATCAGTATATCTTGCTTCTGTCACACCATCTGTAAATATTATAACTAAATCATCTAAGTAGATTGGGATTTCTTGTTGATTATATCTAGTGTGCTGACTTACACCTAGTACTCTACCTCTAACGTCAATTTCTTCGAACGTTTCAGTTTCCGCTCGATATATGTATCCCGGCTCGTGTCCAGCAGAACTACAATATAATAAATGGTTCATTTCTTCATAGAGTCCATAAAACATAGTTACAAACATATTTTGATTTACGTTTTTTTCAACAACTCGATTGAGACGCTTTAAACCATCACTTGGCAATTGAGAGTGGCCATAAGAGTCCATTCCGAACTTAATCATACTCATTGCTAGTGCAGCAGGGATACCTTTACCTATGACATCGGCAACCGCAAAACTCATCGTTCCATCTCGATGGTCAATTAAATTAAAATAATCGCCACTCACTTTCTGTGCAGCGACAGAAATCACACCGATTTGAATACTATCAAATTGAGGAATATCCGTTTTCAACATGGTTTGTTGAAGCCTTGAAGCTAAGTCAATTTCTTTATCGTGGAATTGCATTTTATCAACTAACTTTTGGTAGTCTCGATAGCTATAGCCAAATCCTTTGACTACTTCTTGCAAAACATCTAATGTATTCAAAATTTGTTCTTTCTCTAAATTCAAGGAGGTTACATATGATTTGTGTATATTCACAATATCTTCAGGTAGAATATCTTTTTTTATGACTTCATCTGTAAAGTCATTACATTTTATTAGAAATTGTTGTTTATTTTTCGTAACTAAACTTTCATCTATAAGTTGCTTATAATGCTTTTTAAATTCTTCCACGAATCTGCCTCCTTATCTCAATAAATGGATCGCTTATGACTTATTTATATGTATTTAATATTTATTAATAAAATTCACTAATGCTAATGACATAATATTAAATAATAAACTCACTATTTAAAAAAGACTTTAGGTATTACCTAAAGTCAACAACTAAAGACCTTCCAATCATTTCCGTACTTATCTTCTTTCATAATGCATATGTATTAAGTACTTTGAAATCAAATAATTAATTATTTGAACAACTGATATTAAAAATTTTGTCTTTAATAGTTAATATGAAATACATTTGGATTATACATGAATTTAGTTAAGAATTTTGGGATTTAACTTCATCATGTAATCCTAAACTAATATCTAAGGCATCATCTACTTCTTGCATTTTCTCTTCAGATAAGTACGTTAATTTTTCTTTTAATCGCTTTTTATCTAGCGTGCGAATTTGCTCTAGTAGGATAACTGAATCCTTATCAAGTCTATATTTCTTTTTCTCAATTTCAACATGTGTTGGTATTTTCGCTTTATTAATCCTTCCCGTAATCGCAGCGACGATTACGGTAGGACTATATTTGTTGCCAGTATCATTTTGAATGATAACTACAGGTCTGACTCCCCCTTGTTCTGAACCCTGTACTGGTGACAAATCAGCTAAATATACATCGCCTCTTCTAATCATTCACTCTTATAATTAGAAATAATATACGTTTCATTGCAATCACAAGCTTCACATTCTAATGGGAAAGCTTCTGTCGCTAGGGAGAGATTTAATTCGGCCATCTGAGCATAGCCCTCTTTTAAAGATTGTTCAAGACTGTGACTTCTATTTTGATTAAAAGTAAGCATAATATGAACCTCCAATTGATACCAAATACAACATTATAAACTTTAATTTATTTTTATAATAACAAATTTTGTATCAAGTGACTATACTATTTTAATAATTCATTAGTTACATGCATCTCGTCATCAACTTCGTAGATTCGAGGTAAACGTCGACCTAAATTGCATAGTACTTCATAACTAATCGTGTGTTGCTTTTGTGCTAAAGCTTCCACTGATTGTGGGGAATCACTTGAGTTATCTATAAGTGTCACAGTATCGCCTTCTTGCACATCTTCAGGCACATGTATAATCATTTGATCCATACATACACGGCCAATGACTTCGCATTGATGACCGTTTACACTTACATGTGCACCTTGCATTGAACGTAAGTAACCATCTGCATAACCAATAGGTAGAATCGCAATCTTCATGTTGTCAGTTGCTGTATAGGTGCTTCCATAACTGACCGATTCACCTGGTTTTAAATATTTAGTTTGGACTACTTGTGTTTTTAATTGCGTACTTGGTTGCAATTGAGTAGTAACTGTTTCTTTTACATACGCTGACGGATAGTAGCCATATAATGAGATACCTAATCTAATGGCGTTACATAGTTCATAATGTCTTAATAAAGAACCTGCTGAGTTTTGTGCATGGATATATTTTGGCTTTTCAGCTTGCGTGACTATTTGCTCAAATTGTTCATACTGTTGATCCATAGAATCGCCCGGTTCATCTGCATTAGCGAAGTGCGTATATACGCCTTCGAATATTAAATGCGGTTGGCTATGAATTAGACGGATGACTTCTTTGTATTCTTCTAATGATTTCATTCCAAGTCTCCCCATCCCTGTGTCTAATTTTACATGTAGCCAGAGATTCTTTTCATTATCATCACTAATTAGATCAATTGCATGTTGAAGCCATTGTAGTGATGGTACAGTCAATGCAACTCTATGTTGAATTGCTTTGTTTATATCTTCAAGTGGTATAACGCCTAAAATAAGTATTTGTGCATTTACACCATGCATTCGTAATTCAATCGCTTCATCAAGAGTGGCAACTGCAAAAAACTCAGCACCGTTTTTCATTAAATGTTGTGCTACCTTGACGCTTCCTAAACCATAGCTATTTGCTTTTACGACTGGTATCACCGTTTTGTTGTTATGCAACGATTCGAAAGCATTATAATTATTTAAAATTGCTGATAAATCTACATTTAAGTAGGTTGATCTATAGAATTTATCTGACATAAGTAGTCCTCCTCTTTACTATTAAATACCATGTAGTAGTTGATTTATCTCGTGCAATTGGCGAGGTAGAAATTATTTACATTATAATACTGTTAATCCCTCTTTTCTAATAAAACCTGACTCATCGCATAATGCTCAGTGTGTGTAAGAGATACATGTACGATAAAGTCTTCGTAATCAATACATGGTTTCCCATTGCTATCGTTATAACAATTAATATCTTTAAAGGCCACTGTTTTTCCTAAACCAGTTCCTAATGCCTTACTGAACGCTTCTTTCGTTGCGAAACGACCTGAAAGAAACTCTAGTTTTCTCTTTTCACTTTTAAATGAATGGAACTTTTGTTCTTCGTCTTGAGTTAAAATTCTTTTGACTAATCTGTCTGTTTGTTTTTCAAAAGCGTTCTTAATTCTTTCAATTTCTATTAAATCAATACCTATTCCATATATCATGCTAAGCCCTCACTCACTATGTAAATTTGAACGATCTATTGTTGTAGCCATTTCATTAATATCATTCTGTTGTATATTTTTCTTATTTTGTATCATTTGTTTAAGTTTTATTGCGTCTGTTTTTGTAATCAAGTCTATTTGAGAAATACCCCCGGCAGTCGATAAATTTAATGTTGCTAATTGATATTTTCTCATTAGAAACCCTTCCTCAATATCGATATTCTGAATTCGATAAAAAGGAATGATTTTAGTATTGATAAAAATAATACCTCGTCTTATATAAATTTCATTGTTCGAATAATAATAACGAAAATTTTTATATTTTAAAAATGGAATTAGAAATATAAAAACAACACAACATAAAATTATAAGTCCTATCGCAACACTTACAATCAATAGGCGATGCAATGCTTCAATGTATAAATCACATAATACACTTGCTACTACCACAATAATTGTAAAAATAATACTAGCAATCATTGAAGCAATCCTCATCACTGTAAGGCCATTTTTATTCATGTAATTATAATTAGTCATCGTATTCACCTCTTAAATACGCATCAACATAGCGTTGTGAAGTTTCTTCTTTTATAAACTTTAATTCCATAAATTCAAATATTGAACCCTTAGCAATAAAAAAGTAAATATTAGCTAAATGACTTCTTTCAAGCAGAGGATGTTGGCTCGTCTCTATACCTATAATTTTATTTGTTTTGAAATAATATGTTTGAAAACCAAACGTACTCACTCGTTTCAAAGTAATTTCATCATTTTCTATCACTAGGCCAGCATTTTTAACGTAGATATATGCATGTGCCATCATCACAATAATGATAATTAAAGCGATGAAAAAGCTCCATGCACTCCAAAAATAAGTTCCAATACTAGCGATAATTAAAACAATTATACTCGGTATGAAAAAGTGACGATGAAATCCATTCCACGGCATAATGTTTTGAACCTTATTAAACTTCATTTCAGGCACAAGCTCACCAATAATTTCATATGCTTCTTTTTGTTTTATAAATGGTAATATCATAATTTTACCATTATTACTTGCATCATCATTAGACTCGATATCCATATCACTCGTGATAATAAAGTGTATAGAGGTGTATCCAAAGATTTTTCTTAAGAAAGATTGTTTCTCTAATACGGCTTGTAGCCGATCTGTTGGCACTGTTAGATTTTTCACATTAAAAAGACCGTAACTAATCTTAAGATGATGACCCTGTTGGACAACTTTATAGTTATAGTAACGAATAATCGTGATTATAGTTCCTAACACATAACTAATGATTAAAATAGATGCAACAATAAACAGCACAATTATAAGTACAGAATTCACCCAATGCCATAGATTAGACGTCCATTTATCCCAAGGTATCACATTTTGAAATGCACCTACTATTGGCGAAACTGTAGCAAAAGCCACTCCAATTGCACCACTTGTCATAGCCATTAGTAATAATGAACTTAAGGACATTTTAAACACATGCTCTGAATTACGCTTTGTTGAACTCGTTGATACATTTAATTGCTCAGTATTTAGTTCATTATCACCTGTAGCATCATTGATAGTGTATTCCAGGGCATCATTATTTAATTCTTTTTGTCTAGAACGAATAGTTTGTTCAATTAAATCACTTTGTTTCTTAGTTATTGTTGACAATTCAATGCCATCACTTGGCGTTTTGATTTGTAAACGAACACCACCAACGATTTGATTAATCAAACTTTGTGTTGTATCTAATGACTGAATTCTGCTTAAATTTAGTTCTTTTCTTTTTTTATTTAACCAGCCAGAAGTAACAATAAATTGGTCATCTTCAATCCAATATCTTGTAACTTTAATTTCTAAAAATCGATGTATAAACGTTAAGATAAAGATGAATAAAAAGATTGATGGACCAATATAATGTCGAATTTCTGTAAAATCAAAATTCCAAATATTAAAACCAACAAATACGATAAATGTAAAAATATTTTGTTTAATCACATCTATTATCCCTGTTATGTATGAAATAGGATGCAATTTTTGAGGATTAAACATCTGAATCAGCACCTCGCAATGCTATAAAAATATCTTCTGATAATTCATTCATTTCTTCTTCTGAGACAATGGGTAATTTCAGTTCATGCCCCGCAGTTACAAAAATTAAAACATTTAATTTTAATAATTTTAAAATAGGGTTACTTTTAATTTCTAAAAATTGTAGACGTTCAATTTTAGTTATTTGGTGTTTTTTTAAAATAAAATTTTTTTTAACTTCGACATTTCTATTATCAACCCTATAATAACGATATTTATACTTAATAATTGGTTGTAACAGTAAACGAATAATCGAAATGAAGACTAAGAAGATAAGTATGTAGACAATAAAGTGGTACCAATTAAAATATCGCCACATTGAAAATAGTGCAGCAATGATAATTAGTTCTATTAAAAATAAGATACCACTATTAATCCAGTGGTATTTCAGTGCATTTTTAGGACTTTTATGAAATGATCGTTCTACCTTCATAATATACTCCTTTGCAATTTTACTTTATTATATCATATTCGATATGATGCTTACGCTCCTATAGCGAAGATGCAATAAGGTTGATTTATTTTTAGGCTTGATTCGAATTAAAAAACCACCTCAAAAGCATGAGATGGTTTAATCATAAAATTAATATTGATTCATTTTATTTTTGTAAATCTGCAAAAGTTCGACCTTTCATTGTAGATCGACCTTTATCTTGTCTTTCGCGACGATCTGGCTTTTTGCCTTTTTTCTTATTAAAGTTACCTTTAGAACGTTTGTTTTTATTATCGAATTTATTATTACGTTTGCCACCACGGCGTGATCCATTACCTTTACCTTGGCGATTTTTACGTGCTAATGGCTTTTCAAATGTTAATTGTACTTCAACTTCATCATTCGCTTCAACTAGTTCTTGCAGTAATGATGCAACTAATTCTGTACTATCATATTCTTCTAATAACTCACTTGAGATACGTTTCAAACGCGCTTCACTTTCACGTGACATCCAATTTTTAACTTTATCTTTGATGTCATCTTCACGCGCTTTTAATACTTCTTTACGATGTGGCGGTCTTAACGCATTCATTCGTCTTCCATTTGCATCTTCTATTTGACGGATATAATCCATTTCAATAGGGTTAACAAATGTAACTGCGATACCTTCTTTACCAGCACGACCAGTACGCCCAATTCTATGTGTATAGCTTTCCGTATCTTGAGGAATGTCAAAGTTATATACATGACTTACACCTGAAATATCTAATCCACGTGCAGCAACATCTGTAGCTACTAAGATATCAATTTGGTCATTTTTAAATTTCTTTAATACTTCTAAACGTTTAGCTTGTGTAATATCACCATGTAAACCTTCTGCTTTATAACCTTTTGATAATAACGCACTTGTTAATTCATCAACACGACGTTTCGTTCTACCAAATACTATAGCTAACTCTGGTTGATGTACATCTAAGAAATTAGTGAATGTATCGAATTTTTCAAGTTCTTTAACAATTGTATAATATTCATCAATTTGAGGATCTGACATTTCGTTATTCATTGTTTTAACGATTTGAGGAGATTTCATAAATTGTTGTACTAATGTTTGAATTGCTTTAGGCATCGTTGCTGAGAATAACATAGTTTGTCTTTGCTCAGATGGAATTTTATCCATAATGAATCTCATATCATCGATGAATCCCATGTTCATCATTTCATCCGCTTCATCCAAAATTAATGTATGAATACCATTTGTTTTTAATGTACGTCTATTTAAGTGATCAATAACACGTCCTGGTGTACCTACAACAATTTGTGGTCCTCTTTTTAAGGCTTTAATTTGACGATCGATTGGCATACCACCAAATACGGTTACAACTTGTACATTTTGACCACGGCTAAATTCTCTTAATTGTTCAGCTACTTGCATAGCTAGTTCTCTTGTAGGTGCTAATATTAAGGCTTGTACACCTGATTGACCCACAACTTTTTCTATTAAAGGAATCCCGAACGCTCCAGTTTTACCTGTCCCAGTTTGCGCTTGTCCAAGGATGTCTCTTCCTTCTAATGTATAAGGGATACTATCTTTTTGGATAGGTGTAGGTTCCTTAAAACCCATTGCTTCAAGGGTTTCTACAGTTTTATCCGAAATCCCTAGTTCTTTAAAATTTTGCAATATAATTCTCCTTTTAACTTTCTTATTTATCAATATACGTTTGTGTATATAAGGTCCTCTTATTACGTCAACTTCTATATAGTACCACCTAAAATTATATATCGCAATAAAGCAATTCTAGTGATATGTTCGTTTTCCCAAGATTTAAGAAATAATAGCGTTTACATTTTTTACGCTTTTTTTAGCTTTTAAAGTAAAAAAACAAGTCACTAAAGGATTTATATTCCTTTTAAGTGACTTGCCTAATCTTAATAGCAACTTTGAAAATAATTAAATCAATTTATTTACTACTTCTTCGAGTTTATTGCCACGTGAGCCCTTTACTAGAACTTTGTCATTAGCAACTAAATTATCCATTAAATATTGTGTTAGTACTTGTTTATCCGTGAAATATTGAACATGATCAACAAATTGACCACCTTTGTCACTTATATATTTCGCATCGTTACCATATGTTAATAACGTATGGATATTTTTGCCTTCTAAATAAGCGCCGACATCTTCATGCATTTGACGGCTATTTTCTCCTAATTCAAGTGAATCAGCAAGTACAATGATTTTACGGCCATCCATTTGGCTTAATGTATCTATAGCTGCTTTCATACTAGTAGGACTTGCGTTATACGCATCATTAATTATAGTTATGTCGTTATCAGTAATATGGCGTTCCATGCGCATACCTGTAAGTTGAACATGATGAATATTATGTTGAATTGTTTCATATTCCAATCCTAATTCATGGCCAATAGCAATGGCGATAGCGGCATTTTTCATATTATGAATGCCTAGAATAGGCAATTTATAATGTTCATTACCATTAATATTAAAAGCAATACCATCATTTTCACTCTGCTCTACTTCACAAACTAAAGCATTATTTGGTTTTAAACCGATACTTAGGCATTTAGCATGCTTAACATCTTTAACATGTGGTTCTAGTAATGGTTCGTCACCGTCATAAATGAACGTTCCACCTTCTTTAAGTCCAATTGTTATTTCTGATTTAGCTTGAGCAATACCTTCACGTGAGCCCAAATCTTGCATATGTGACTCACCAATATTCGTAATAACGGCAATGTCAGGCTCAGCAATCGTCGATAATAATTCGATTTCATGGAAACCAGACATACCCATTTCTAAAATTGATATCTCAGTATCTGGATCAAGTTCTAAAATCGTTAATGGTAAGCCTATCTCATTGTTGTAGTTACCTTGTGTTTTTTTAACTTTAAACTCAGTGTGTAAGACACTTTCAATCATATCTTTCGTCGTTGTTTTACCATTGGAGCCTGTCACACCTATAACTTTAGGATTCACATGTTTTAAATAGGCTTTGGCTAATTGCTGTAACGCAACTAACGTATCGTCTACCCAAATAATTGGTCCGTTCACATTATCATCGATGTCATGGCCCTTTTCATAGAAAGATGCACCGGCACCATCTATTAACGCTTGTGAAACAAATTGATGGCCATCTACATTTTCACCTTTAAAAGGGATAAATAGCATATCGTGTGTGATTGCACGTGAATCAATCGTTACACCTTTGATTGTATGTTGTAAATATTCTGTTTCTATCTCACAAGGTATCCATTCCTGAATTTGCTTTAATGAAACTTCTATCATTTATGAATTCCCCTCTTAGTCGATTGTGTATTTATTTTTCTTTTTATCCTCGTGACGTTCTTTAGCTAAATCAATTAGTTTAGTAATTAAATCAGAATAGGATAGTCCCATATTCTCCCATAAGCTTGGATACATACTAAATGCTGTAAATCCAGGCATCGCATTCGTTTCATTAATGAAAATTTGATTATCTTCAGTAACGAAGAAATCCGCACGTACTAGACCAGAACAATCTGTAGCTTTAAATGCTTCTAATGCCATATTTCTTAAAGTCATTTGTACTTCTTCATCAAGTTCTGCTGGGATTTGTAAACTAATTTTACCGTCCTTATATTTTGATTTGTAATCATAAAACGCAACATCTTTAATGACTTCGCCTGGCCATGTTGTTTCAGGATAATCATTACCTAATACAGCCACTTCAACTTCACGTGCATTAATACCTTGTTCAATAACAAGCTTACGGTCAAATTGGAAAGCTTCCTCGATGCCAGCTTTTAATTCATCTTCATTGTTACATTTACTGATACCGACGCTTGAACCTAGGTTCGCTGGTTTTACGAATACAGGATATGTAAGTTTATCTTTAACAAGTTTGATAATATTACCTTCATATTTTTCATATTCACTTCTTAAGAAACTAATGTAAGGTAATTGTGGTAACCCTCTATGTTCAAATAATTGTTTCATAACAAGTTTATCCATTGAACTTGATGCTGCTAATACACCATTACCGACGTATGGTAAATCCAGAACTTCAAACAACCCTTGAATCGTACCGTCCTCACCATTTGGACCATGGAGTAATGGGAATACCGCATCATAAGGTTGACCGTCACAACTTTCTTTCAATAAAGTTGTGATCTCACCTGCTTCTACATCGGCCATATTAAGTGATTCAATTGATTTAATCTCTTCAGTAATATTATCTTTTTTCTTCCATAATCCATCATTCGTTATATAAATGATATCGACTAAATATTTTTCTTTATCAATTGCGTTAAGAACATTTTGCGCAGTTAATTTCGAAACATCATGTTCAGCACTTTTACCACCATATACGATACAAATGTTTTCTTTTACCATAAGTAGTTCCTCCATTAAGAAAGATCATAACTCGCGCATTTGTATAAAGTTATATCTCAATTTGATATTTCAACTTCCCACAAATACTTTTATCTCTTTCAACTCATTTTTAATTTTTCTTTTTAGTTAACTATCAATATTTTATGAAATTTATTTAGGTTAAACTATGCTTTCTAAAAATCAATATTATCACAGTCTAAAGCAATTTTGCATTTATCAACTTAAATATAAATGAGATTATGTGATGAATATCTTTTATTATCGCATAAGAATTAAACTCAATTAAACGATGTTTATTTTTCTTTTACACATTCACTCTGTTATTTTCTAGCAAATTAACTTAAAGTCATGTAAAATTTGTATATAATATTATTCGTTAGATTATAAGAGTTTAAGGAGTTTTCTCATGAAATATTCATCCCGTCAACAGCCATCTAAGCATTGGCTACGTAAAATAGACTGGATACTCGTAGCATTATTAACAATATTAGCTATAATTAGTGTTACTACGATTAGCTCAGCTATGGGTGGCGGCCAATATAGTGCAAACTTTAGTATTCGCCAAATTATCTACTATATATTGGGTGCTATTATTGCGCTCATCATTATGCTTATTTCACCTAAAAAGATTAAAAATAATACATATATTCTATACTTCATCTTTTGCATATTGCTTGTTGGTTTATTGATTTTACCAGAAACATCAATCACACCAATTATTAACGGTGCTAAAAGTTGGTATTCCTTTGGACCAGTAAGTATACAGCCTTCAGAATTTATGAAAGTTATCTTAATTCTTGCATTAGCAAAGAGTGTTTCTAATCATAATCGCTTTACTTTCAATAAATCTTTTCAAACTGATTTAGTTTTATTCTTTAAAATCATTGGCATCTCAATTATTCCAATGGCATTAATCCTATTGCAAAATGACCTAGGTACAACCCTTGTGATATGTGCAATTATTATTGGGATTATGTTAATAAGTGGCATTACATGGAGAATATTAGCCCCATTATTTATAGCCGCATTTGTTATAGGTGGAACGATTATTTTAGCAGTTATCTACAAACCGTCATTAATTGAAGGGCTTCTCGGCGTTAAAATGTATCAAATGGGCCGTATTAATTCGTGGTTAGATCCCTATTCTTATAGTGCAGGCGACGGTTATCATTTAACAGAATCGTTAAAAGCAATTGGTTCTGGCCAACTCTTGGGCAAAGGGTTTAATCATGGTGAAGTTTATATCCCTGAGAACCATACCGACTTTATATTTTCAGTAGTCGGAGAAGAAATGGGATTTATAGGTGCTGTCGTTTTATTACTTATCTTTTTAGCATTGATTTTCCATTTAATTCGACTTGCTACCAAAGTTGAATCACCATTTAGTAAAATATTTATCATTGGTTACGTTTCTTTACTCGTCTTCCATATATTCCAAAATATAGGAATGACAATCCAGTTACTACCAATTACTGGTATTCCATTACCATTTATTAGTTATGGTGGTAGTTCACTTTGGAGTCTAATGGTTGGTATAGGTGTCGTATTATCTATTCATTTCCATCAAAGACAAACTACTCCTAATAAAAAAGAAGTAGAACAGAAATAATATTTTGTTGCACCTAGCTTTGACTGTAAAATCACTTTCGTAATTTTAGTGTGGGATCCAATCCCGCAATTAGATTAACCACAATATAAAAATGTAGAGTCTGGGACATAATTCCTAGAGAAATAGCCAGTAAATGAGTTTTAACAAATTCATTTACTGGCTTCTTTATTTACAATACTCCGTATTGTTGGCTCGCTTGCCCAACGTGCTTTGCTTGTAGAAACTGATTAACTCAGTTTCTCTGTGTTGGGGCCCTTCTTATGGGACAACTTCAGCCTGTAGTCCTCTTAAGAAATTCTTAGATGAACATTTACTCATTCTGTTGTGATGCTTGCCTAGGGGGATGGGTCGAGCCGCGGTCTCGACACTCATCCTACTCCCTCAGGCGTCACACAACGTCATTCGTCATTCATCTCTAGAATTTCTTACATAAGTGCGTTAGCACTTATGTTCATTAATAATCAACGTAAGAGTCTCGCCAAAACACTTTGTATTTATATGTAATTTTACATTGAAATACTTAAAAAACAAGGCACTTTCGTATAATTTAATAAATACCACTAAACTAAATTAACGAGATGCCTTATGTATAAAGATCATAACATGACTCAACTCACTCTACCAATGGAAACTTC
>NZ_JAESMI010000029.1:0-30865 GCF_017893095.1 Staphylococcus sp. GDX8P80P
TAAAATCTTTGTTTTTGAAGTTTTAAATAAGCGGGCATTTCCATAATTTTAAGCAAAGTAATCGTTGAGGTTTTCTTACCATTTTTTACTATGGAGAAATTTTCATTTTTAGCTAAACAATTTTCACAATGTGTAGGTTGATAAGTGAGCTCGGCATAATAAAACAAGCTCATTCGCCATTTATGTTTTTTCTCAGTCACTTCATCTGAAAAATTTATATTTTTATCTTTAATTCTTAATGTATTTAATATAGAATTACACATAGGCGCATTACCTTCCTTTTTTATTTGTTGTGGTAACTAATAATTATAGAGGTAATTGCGCTATTTTTGTATTCAAAACATAAAAATTGGACAGATGATTTTAGTCATCAGTCCAATTTATTATAGAACCGTTTAATTACGTCAACTACTGCCAACATATATTTGGAGCCTGAGATATCGATTTTTGTCCCAGACTCGTCTTTTTAACGATAAAAGTATAATGAACGTTCTATATAAAAAGGAGGTTAAACAATGAAGTTTTCTAAAATTGTCTTACCAGGTATCGCGATGATTGCAACAAGCTATGGACTTGGGCGCTTTAGTTTTGGTTTATTTTTACCGAGTATTTCAAACGATTTAAACTTAAACGCGACACAAGCGGGGCTCATCTCATCGCTGTTTTATTTAGCATATTGCTTCACAATTATTTATGCTACTTTAAAAACGAACAGCGTTGGACCGAAACTTATGATTTTATTTGCAGGGTTATCGGTCTTAATAGGTCTCATGTTAATTAGTGTGTCTCATGCGGCATTGTTACTTGCAATCGCAGTTATATTTGCCGGGGGAAGTACAGGTTTAGTTTCACCACCATATGGCTACGCGATTTCACTATGGGTCAAATGGCATGAGCAAGGTAAAGCAAATACGTGGATTAATTCAGGAACAAGTTTAGGTCTCATGTTTACTGGTGTAACTGCGATGCTCCCGTTTTTAAATTGGAGAATGACCTATTTAATATATAGTGTTATTGCGATCATTGTCATTATTTGGAACTATTATGCGATCCCATCATTAAACAAAGAATTGGAGATCGAAACTGGGTCTTTCAACATTAGAGACGTCAGTACGAGTAAAAAGATTATTGTTGCCTCAACAATATTGGGATTTTCAACAGCGCCATTTTGGACATTTTCTAAGTCCTTCGTAGAGAGTATTGGTACATATTCCAATGTTAGTCTCTCTGTGTTTTGGATTTTAATTGGTGTCTTCGGTATGGTAGGTGGCATGTCTGGTGCTATGATTGATCGTTATGGTTTACGTTTCGCTTACATGATTGGTGTCATCTTTCTATCTCTTGCCTCCATTGTATTAGCATTCGCATATCATTTATGGATGATTCCATTTATTGCTTCATCTTTATTTGGAGCAAGTTATATATTTATAACAGGTGTGCTATTAGTTTGGGGCGTTAAAGTCTTCTTGAAAAATGCCTCCCTAGGCATCGGCATTCCGTTCTTAATGTTAGCAGTAGGACAAGTATTAGGTTCTGTAGTGGCTGGTTCTTTAGTAGATCAATTTAACTATACTATGACATTTCTTATTTATGGTTTGATTGGTATGATTGCGTTATTTATTTATCCAAAAGTCAATGTAAAACCTATGAAAGTAGATAAATCTGAGGACTATACGAAAGTACAACTTAAAAATAAAGATGTGCTGAATATTGAACACTAAGCGGTAAGTCTTACCTCTCTTTAGTAAGAAGAACATAGAAATGGCTATACATCCATGTTATGGTGTTAATGTATTCAAAGCGTGTCGTGTCCCGCCCCTTATATTGTTTATAAATAGGAATAAATTGTTGTTCATTCAAAAGAAAACAATTCTATTTATATAAATTTAATATTTATTAAAAATTAAAAAACTTTAATTATTAATATTGTGGTGCGGATCAAATAAGTTATATAATAAGTTAAAATAAAAGTTAATTAATTTGATACTTGAAGAAAGCAGGGACGAGTATAGTGAACAAAGGGGTAGCATTAAAGAAATATTCACACATATTAATTGTCATCCTAATGACAGTGGTATTATCTTTTCTGTTTCAATTAAATGATGCACATGCATCTACTAAAAGTAAGGATTTAAGTGTTCAACCAACATCTCAACAGCACAACCCAGTCAAAGGGGCTAAAGGTAACGTTGCAACGACTCAAGCTAAAGTGCAAACACAGCCTAAGGTAATTAATCGCAATCAAGTGACTAAAGTACCTTCTAAACAATCACATGTGGTAATGCATCGTACGACAGTACAACCTTCATCGCAAAACTTTTCAAAACAAAAGCAACCAACTAAGGTTAACAAAAAAGTTGTCTCAACAAATAAAAAACCACAAAATGCATCAAAAGTAACGCGTACACAATCTGCGAAGCCACAGTTATTAGCACAGACTACCAAAACGAAAAGCAAACCAATTACGAAAGTGGCAGTTGTAAGTAAGACTAAAGCTGCGAAACCAAGTGCGCAAACAACAGTCAAAGCGTCTAAAAAAGCATCATCAACGGCGAAAAAGAATTACTATAATCAAGCGCCTAAGCGTTGGCCATCTAATGTGCCTGGTGGTGATAATGTACGTGATTTCGGTCAAACGACGAAAGAATCCGGCATTGATGACGCACTAAAAATTATGAAGAAATCGGGCAACAAAGGCGTAACCATTGAGCACGCTAAAGCGAAAGATGCCAATATCGCAACAGTTTATAATTGGAATCCAAAAGCAAAACAATTAACATATGGCACTGGTACAGCAATTGGAAAGCATACGATTCTAACTGCGAATCATGTTGTTAATGATCAAAGTGCGCATAAACCTTTAACACCGTCACAACCACAAAATATGCGTATCAATATATTACAAGAGGGATCTAAAATTGTGCGTACACTTGAAGTCTTTGGTGTTCAAATGTTGCAATATGGTGATGTTTCTCTAGTGTATACGTATGAAGATATTTCAAAGTATATGAAGATAAGAAAGATTGCATCAGAAAATTCGATTAAAGCTATGAAAGCAAACACACCTATTCACATGTACCACTATGGTAAGCCGACTGGTAAATATAAAAATGATCCTGCCGGCACAATGTATCATTCAAAAGGGAAATACACGATGACTGCACGAAATGTGAACCCGATTGGCTATTATCAAATGATGGCAGAACCAGGCTCTTCTGGTGGGGCAGTCTTGAATAGTAAGAACGAGGTCATTGGTATTCATGCTTTCCGATTAAACTCAGGTGATTATAAAAAATACAATTTAAATACGATGGCAGAAATCAGAGGCAAATTACGCAAAGAAATTATGGATAATATTGTGTAACAATCTGATTGTGACAGTGAGCGGGATGACAGAAGTTAAAGCTAGTCAATATCCTGCTCTTTTTATAGTTACTTGAAGTTCTGCGTCATAGCCTGAAGGAGAGTTGTGATTCAAACGAATATGGACTGTTTTAGGGATATTTTAATGAAAGAGTGTCATTCATTACAAGGAAGTTAGACTGCGGTCACTAACAGGTAAGCCTAACCTCAACATTGGATTTTACTTAAATGCATCACTAAAATGACGTAGTATAGACACTGATTGTCATATGATCAATGCCTATACTACGTCGCATGTTAAATATTAAATTACTTTTCAGCTAAATACTTCACGGCCACCTCTTTGTAGATATCGATGTATTTAAGGTACATCTCTTTTTCAATATATTCATCGACTTGATGAGCCATAATTGTAATACCTGGGCCGACAATTGCAAGATCTACATTATTTGGATTATCACCTAGAAGACTAGATGCATCCGTAGTACCTATAAAAGCTGCGACAAAGACGTCATCCTTATTCACATAATGTGGTGCAACGTCTGTAATCACTTTGATTAAGGTGCTGTCTTTATCACTTGTTACAGGACGATGGTCACTTACAACTTCAAATGACAATGCATCGCGATTTACTTCGTCAATCGTTTGCTGGAATAATGTTTTAACAAAGTCATTATTATACTCAGGTACAGGCCGTACATTGTATTCAATTGAGGCCTCTTCAGGTACAGAGTTGAATTGTTTACCACCTTTGATAACTGAACCGAGCATGGTAAAGCCAGATGCAAAATTTTCCGCTTCCTCACTTAATGTGCCTTTCATAAATTTGTTTACCATAGGTGCGACATCCAACGCATGATGCAGGTCATGCTTTTTAATATCCGCATACTTTGAATTTAACTGATTGATAAATTGTACAAGTGTGTTAATTGCGTTGTCTCCTAGAAATGGCATTGAACTGTGGGCAGCGACACCTGTGGCCGTCACTTTACATGCCATAGACCCTTTATGTGCATAGAAGACACCGTTATCTGTTGGTTCCCCGATGATTAAGCCATCAAGATCATCTAAATAACCTGCTTTCGCAAATAATTTGGCACCTGCCTGTTCTTTTTCCTCTCCAGTCGTCGCCAGCAAACGGATGGTTCCCTTTGGTAGCGCGTCAGACATTTTTAATTCAATCAGTGCAATCACCATTCCCATCAAGGCGCCTTTCATATCTGTTGTACCACGTCCATATAATTTGCCGTCTTGTTCAGTGAGTTTAAATGGTGGGTAAGTCCATTTCTCATGATTTCCGGCATCAACAACATCCATATGACCACTCATTGCTAATATCGGAGAACCACTACCGATTTCAGCGACTAAATTTGCTCTAGTCTCGCTCACTTTTAATATTTTAGATGGTATTTCGTAGCGTGCTAATACGTTTTGTAAATAACGACAAACGTCTATTTCGTGATCATTTTCTGACTGAATTTCAATAATATCTGCTAGTAACTCAATTTTGTCTACTTCTTTAAAAGTCCACATATGTATCCCAACCTTAAATTTAATATTAGTATTATGTATACATAAAGTGTAATTTATAAACATAATAATGAATATTCATCCTAATATATTTTATAAAATTGCATGTTAAATGATATAGTTATCAAAAAAGGGTTACATTCGTAATAGTTAATGTAATATACTATCGAAGTTGTGAACAAATGATGAATGTTACATATTTATTTTTATATGATTTAAAATAATGTGATTGATTTATTTGTACGATACTTTAAAATCAAGATTAAAATTTAGAAAAAGAGAAAGTTTTATGAGGGATAAGAATTATGGGTGAGAGAGAAATGATAACACCTAGAACATTTATATTTAATGTATTAAATGGTGTTGCTTTAGCAATTGTAGTAGGTATGATTCCAAACGCAATTTTAGGGGAGTTAAGCAAATACTTAGGTCAGTATAATGATATATTTACGAAAATCGCCTTTGTAACGCAAGGTATTCAATATTCAATTCCAATTTTGACAGGTATATTGATTGCGGCACAATTTGGCTTAACACAATTACAAACCGCCGTAACAGGGGCAGCTGCTTTTGTGGGGTCTGGTGCATCGACATTTGTAGATAACAAGTGGGTCATCGTTGGTATAGGTGATTTAATTAATACGATGATTACTGCTTCCATTGCGGTAGGCATTATCTTATTAATCGGCAATAAACTGGGTAGTTTAAATATGATTGTGTTGCCTATCGTTGGTGGTGCGGTGGCTGGATTACTTGGATTATTGATCTTGCCATATACTAAATTGATTACATTAGGATTAGGAGATGTTATCAATTGTTTAACGAATACACAACCTATTATCATGACGGTATTGATTGCAATGATATTCTCTATCTTAATCGTGTCTCCGATATCATCTATCGGTATAGGTTTGGCAATTGGAATCTCAGGATTAGCCGCTGGTTCGGCTGCAGTGGGTGTTTCGGCAAGTGCAATAATGCTTGCAGTTGGTAGCTGGCGTGTGAATAAACCAGGTGTTCCGATTACAGTATTACTTGGCGCAGTGAAATTAATGATGCCGACACTGATTCGCCATCCAATGATGATGGTACCAATTATTTGTACAGCAGGTGTTTCAGGTTTTGTTGGTGGCTTGTTAAATATTAAAGGTACGCCAGATTCAGCAGGTTTCGGATTGATTGGTCTTGTGGGACCTATTAAATCATTAAATTTATTAAATATGGGTACAACGAGTGGTTTATTGATTATCGCCATTACGTACATTATTGTGCCGTTAATTTCTGCGCTGTTTTTCCATTATTTATTTACAAAAGTATTAAAACTCTATGATCCTAATATCTTTAAATATAAAGTTTAAGCCAAATATTAAACATAAATTGTCAAAAAGATAACCCATGTAGGTAATTTAATATTTTGATACGCATTTGACTAACATTTAAGATAGGTATATGATTATTAAAAATTAATACTGAATTTAAGGACAAGAACTTTATGGTCAATTCACAGAGAGGGAATAAGTGCTGAGATATTCCTAAATTTAAAATAAAGTTTACTACCTTTATATACATTACATGGAAACATGTAACGTTTCATACGCGTTAAAGTATGACTAAAGTGCCATCTCTTGAATGAGATGGAATGTTGGGTGGAACCACGGGTATTCAAGACTCGTCCCTTTTGTAGGGACGGGTTTTTTATTTTATATAAATGTTTAAGGAGAGATGTATCATGTCTAATCAACAAATTCATATTCAATTTCCAGATGGAAGTAAAAAAGCGTATCAAGCAGGTGTTCTAGCTAAAGAGGTAGCGCAATCTATTAGCCAATCTTTATATAAAGAAGCGGTCGTTTGCCGTGTGAATGACCGTTTAGTTGATTTGACCCATCCTCTCCAAGCGGATTGTGAACTCACATTTTACACTCTTAAAGATCAAGAAGGTTTAAATGTGATGCGACATTCTGCGGCACATGTCTTAGCACAAGCACTTACTCGTTTATATCCTGACGTAAAATTAACAATTGGTCCTGTCATTGAAAATGGCTTTTACTATGATATTGATTTAGATGAATCGATTAGTGAAGCAGACTTAAATAAAATTGAAAAAGAAATGAAGAAAATTCATAGTGAGAATTTAAAATTTGTACGACAAGATTTAAGCTATGCAGAAGCTAAAAACATTTTTAAAGATAATTCTTATAAATTGGAACTGATTGAAGAACATAAAGATGATCAACTTTCACTATATCAACAAGGGGAATTTATAGATTTATGTGTTGGCCCACATGTACCAAGTACTAAATTTGTAAATCATTTCAAGTTAACAAAAGTGTCTGGTGCATACTGGCGTGGCGATAGTGACAACAAAATGTTGCAACGTATTTACGGTGTAGCATTTAGTTCTAAAGATCAACTTGATGACTATTTTGAGTTTTTAAGAGAAGCAGATGAACGCAATCATAGACGCTTAGGAAAACAATTAAAATTATTTATGTTCTCTGAAGAAGCACCAGGTATGCCATTCTATCTTTCAAATGGTCAATTTATTCGAAATCAAATGGAAAGTTTCTTACGAGAAGTGCAATTGAAACATGATTACGATGAAGTAAGAACACCATTAATGATGAATAAACGACTTTGGGAAGAGTCAGGACACTGGGATCATTATCATGAAAACATGTACTTCACTAAAGTAGATGAAAATGATTATGCATTGAAACCAATGAATTGCCCGGGACATATGTTAATTTTCAAAAATGAATTAAGATCTTATAAAGACTTACCGCTTCGAATTGCTGAATTCGGTCAAGTACATCGTCATGAATTTAGTGGTGCGTTGAATGGTTTACTACGCGTGAGAACGTTCTGCCAAGATGATGCGCATATCTTTATTATGAAATCTCAAATCAAATCAGAAGTACAAGAAATTCTGAAGTTAATTGACTATATCTATTCAGTCTTTGGCTTTGACTATAGTATTGAACTATCAACACGACCAGATGATTATCTAGGTGAAATTGATTTGTGGAATGAAGCGGAACAGTCATTGGCACACGTGTTGGATGACCTTGGTTTGGCATATTCAATTAATGAAGGCGATGGTGCCTTCTATGGTCCTAAAATTGACGTACACATTAAAGATGCATTAAATCGTAGTCACCAATGTGCAACAGTACAATTAGACTTCCAAATGCCAGAAAAATTTGATTTAACTTATATCAATGAACAGAATGAGAAAGAACGTCCAGTTGTATTACACAGAGCAGTCTTCGGCTCTTTAGACCGCTTCTTCGGTATCTTGATAGAACACTTCAAAGGTGCATTCCCATTATGGATGGCACCAGTACAAGTGAATTTAATCGGCGTATCGGATAATAATGATGACTACGTCCGTAAAGTTGCAGACACATTAAGAAACGAGAATATTCGCGTCGCTATAGACGACCGAGATGAAAAGTTAGGCAAGAAAATTAGAGAAAGCCAAATGAATAAAATTCCATACACATTAGTGTTAGGTGACGATGAACAACAACATCACACTGTGTCATCAAGAAAGTACGCACATCACGATAACGAAACAATGGATATTCAAACATTCGTTGAAAAACTAAAACATGAAATTGAAAGCAAAGCCTTATTAGTTTAATGATGTAATCTGAAATCAACCAAGCCTATCAGAGTATGAACACTTTGATAGGCTTTTTAATGTCTAGATATTAAATATAAATATGAAAATTGTATAATAATTATATAATGTATTAAAATAATAAAAATACTAAATTATTAAGGGTTATAAAGATGATTAAGCTAACAGATTTTATACAGACACCAAATGTAAGTAAAACTAAAATTAAATTCAATATGAATGCTGGAGATATTAATAAGCGTGCATGGGACTTTTTGTTAGAAGATAGTGAAGATTGGATAGTTATGAACACATGGAAGACTAGACAAAATAATAATAATCTCAATAAGGCAGATTATTTAATAGCCTTAGCTCAATATTATCCATATGGGCCAGAATATTTTGTCTTTGGCGGTATTTATAAGGTCGAAAAGATCAATCCAGAAGTATTTAACCAAGTTGGGTACAAACTAACATTACTTGATGATTATAAAGAATATCGAAAAAGACTTATTATCAAAATACAGAAACCGATTGGTAGAGATGTATATAATCGCCTCTATTCAACTGTACAAGAACAATTACAACCAGAAGTTTATGAAATAGCGCCAAATGTTAAATTAGGACATTTTAAAGGTTATCAACATGTGTGTTTAAAGCATAAAGAATTACAACAGATTATAGATAGAAATGAACCAAGTTGGAAAGATGCATTAAGTCACGTTAAAGGTGTTTATGTTATTACTAATTTAGAAACGGGACAACTCTATATAGGATCAGCTTCAGGCAATACTGACGGGATTTGGCAACGATGGTCGAACTATGCACATTTAAATAATTTAACCGGTGGCAATAAAGAATTTCTAACTATTTTAAATGAAAAGGGTAGAGAATATATTATTCAGCACTTTCAATACGCTATCCTAGAAATATTTGATACAAAGACAAAGGCCAATACAATAATTGAAAGAGAGAATTATTGGAAAACAGTATTGGATACCAAAAAGCATGGTATGAATCATAATTAAATTTTAAGACATAACACATTAAAAAAGGAGTTTGTATATGAAACCCATTGAAACAATGCAATCATATCATTTGCTAGAAAGGTATTTTGAAAAGTGATGAGTCTAAAGGGAAAATGGCATTAAGAGTGTATCCACCGTGGGAAACTGAATTAAATAAAACAGCAACTAAGGCACAAGCATGGCAATGTGCATATTTTAATGAGATAGCGTATGAATAAGTACCAATCTACGTTTTACAGTAACAAAGAATTTTATAAATAATAAGCCAGTAAATGAATTCCTAAAAATTCATTTACTGGCTATTTTAATAGGAGGATGATAATAATATATTAATTTAATTTCTTAAATGCGTTGTTTTAATTAAGTCTATTCCATGCTTCCATGGATTGTTTCGATATTGTGTTTCATCATTTTATAATATGAATCACCTTTAGAGCCTTTTTCTCCGATTGAATCGGTAAAGACTTCTCCGTAAATACGCTTACCAGTTTCCTCAGATAAGCTATTCATAGATTTTTTATCTACACTAGTTTCAACTAATAAATGTTTGATGTGATTGTCTTTAACAAACTTGATAGCCTGTTTCATTTGTGACGGTGTACCTTGTTTCTCAGTATTGATTTCCCAAATATAGCCTGGCTTGATATCAAAGGCTTTTGAGAAGTATTTGAAGGCACCTTCACTTGTAATCATAGCACGTTCTTGTTTTGGAATATCATTGAATTTATCTTTACTGTCTTTGTTTAACTTTTCAAGTTCTGCAAGATAAGCATCACCTTGTTTGTGATAGTCTGCTTTGTGTGAAGCATCTGCTTTCACAAGTTGCTCTTGAATATTCTTAACGTATTGAATACCATTATCCAAACTTAACCATGCATGTGGATCAATCTTGTCCTTATTACCTGTTTCACCATTTAAATAGATAGGTTTAACGCCTTTAGACACCGCGAAGACTGACTTATCATCTGTAGATTTGCCTGCTTGTTCTAAAGCTTTTTCAAACCAACCGTTACCAGATTCTAAATTGAAACCATTGTAGAAGATAACATCTGCATCAGTAAGTTGTTTAATATCTTTCGGTTTCACTTCGTATTCATGTGGGTCTTGTCCTACTGGTACGATACTATGAACGTCTACCTTGTCACCACCGACTTGTTTGACCATGTCATAAATAATTGAATTGGTTGTGACAACCTTCAATTTGTCATGATTTTTAGAATGTTGGTCACTAGAATTTGAACTACACGCTGCTAGAACTAGAATCAATGCAATAAGTAATGGAATAAATTTTTTCATGTTGTGTGTACACCTCTATACTTTGTTTTTAATTTTGAAAAGAGAAGGGTCAAGATATAAATACTAAATGTTGCAATGACAATCGTTGCCCCGCTTGGAAGATTGTAAATAAAGCTAAAGTACAATCCGACAATCGAACTTACTACGCCAATCAAACTTGCTACAATCATCATTGAATAAAGATTCTTTGTGATTAAAAAGGCGGTCGATGCCGGTGTAACAAGTAATGCGACGACTAGGATAATGCCAACAGTTTGAATACTAGCAACGGTGACTAAGGCGAGTAAGAGCATTACAAAATAATGAATGACTGTTGTATTCAACCCACTTACGCGACTGAATGTTGGATCAAACGTTGAAATCATTAATGGTCGATACAATATGACAATCAGTAACATCACGATGACACCAATAATAAGGGTTGTCCAAAATGTTTGTCGGGTAATCGCGAGTAAGTTACCAAATAAAATATGATGTAAATCTGTCGTGCTGTTTATCAGACTAATAATGATGACACCCGTTGCGAGAAATGCAGTGAAACTAATGCCAATCGCTGCATCTGGCTTTGTTTTACTATTATTAGAAATGTATCCAATTAATAAACTTGCAATCATGCCAGTGACTAATGCGCCGATGAACATCGGAATATTGAATAAGAATGACAACGCCACACCAGGTAAAACGGCATGACTCATCGCATCTCCCATTAACGATAATCCACGAAGGATGATTAAACTTCCGACAGTCCCACAAACCACGCCCACTATAATAGATGTAATTAAAGCGCGATTTAAGAACTGATAATCAAATAAATGTTGAATGAAATCAGTCATTTGCTATGTCACTCCCTTCATTAAACGTAGAAGTCACATTAAATAAAAATGTGCGATTGAGATATTGGGGCTGCATTGCTTGGTGACTGGGACCGAAGAATCTAACTGTACGATTCAGTAAAAGAATACGGTCGAAATAGTCTTCTGCTTTAGATAAATCATGGTGCACGATAAGAATAAGCTTACCTTGCGCCTTTAATTGACGAAGTTTCTCCATAATAAGTTGCTCACTATTAAAATCGATGCCTACAAACGGTTCGTCTAATAAATAAACTGTACTATCAGACATCAATGCTCTTGCTACAAGAACACGTTGCAATTGACCGCCACTGAGCTCGGAAATTTGTTTGTATTGCAACGCTTCTAAATCTAAGTCTCTTAATAGTTTTTGAAATTTTGTTTTAGACGCATGATCGACACGTTTGAACCAGCCAATGGTTTGATAGCAGCCAGATAGAATGACTTTCTCAACATTGATTGGGAAGTCTAAGTCTAATTGCGCTTTTTGAGGAATGTATGTAATGTATTGCAATTGTTTATGTATGGATTTGCCATATAAATACATCTCGCCACTAGCGTTAAACGTTCCGATCAAGCTTTTTAGCAATGAAGACTTACCCGCACCGTTGGGCCCCATGATGCCAATGATTTCCCCTGATATTGGAATCTTTAAAGAAATATCTTTCAGCACATGTTTATGATTTAAATGCAAATTCATGTTGTTAATTTCTATCAACAAACTACCTCCTAAATAAAAGTTTAGGTTAACCTAATTTATTTCATGATAACTTCCGAAAACAGAGCGTGTCAAGTCGAGATAGTTAATAAAAGTGTGGAAATAGTATCAATTCATTTCGGTAAATAAGTTCTAGAGTGAGCGTTAATCATTGATATGGCTACATTTGATCATCATTAGTTTGATTGACAATTAAAAATTTAAATGTAAAATATAAAACGTAATAATTACGATTTATAAAAAGAAAGGTATGATTTTATGGGCAAGATACCTGTAACGGTATTGAGTGGTTATCTTGGATCAGGTAAGACAACATTACTTAACCACATTTTAAATAATCGTGAAGGCCGTCGAATTGCGGTTATTGTGAATGATATGAGTGAGGTAAATATTGATAAAGACTTAGTTGCTGATGGGGGCGGGTTATCTCGAACAGATGAAAAATTAGTCGAATTATCTAATGGTTGTATTTGCTGTACGTTAAGAGATGATTTATTGCAAGAAGTTGAGCGTCTAGTAGAAAAAGGAAATATTGATTATATTGTGATTGAATCTACAGGGATATCTGAACCAGTACCTGTTGCACAAACTTTCTCTTATATTGACGACGCATTAGGTATTGATTTAACTTCTATTTGTCGACTAGATACGATGGTAACTGTTGTAGATGCGAACCGATTTATTAATGACATTAATTCTGAGGATTTACTTGTAGATCGTGATCAAGGTGCAGATCAAACAGATGAACGCTCAATTGCTGATTTACTCATTGATCAAGTCGAATTCTGTGATGTGTTAGTGATCAATAAGACGGATTTAGTTACCGAAGCGGAATTAACAAAATTAGAAAACATCTTAAGAAAATTACAACCGGATGCTAAATTAATCAAAACGACAAATGCCGAAGTGGATATCAATGACGTGTTAAATACAGGGCGCTTTGATTTTGAACAAGCAAGTAATTCTGCAGGTTGGATAAAAGAATTAACTGAAGGTGGTCACGCTGAACATACACCTGAGACAGAAGAGTATGGGATTGGATCATTTGTCTATTCAAGACGTTTACCGTTTCACGCGAAACGTTTCAATGATTGGTTAGAACAAATGCCTAATAACATTGTTCGTGCAAAAGGGATTGTTTGGCTAGCACAATATAATCAAGTTGCATGCTTATTATCTCAAGCAGGTTCATCTTGTAATATTAGTCCGGTAACGTATTGGGTAGCTGCAATGTCGCCAGAACAACGAGAACAAATTCTAAATCAACGACCAGATGTTGCCGAAAGTTGGGATATCGAATATGGTGACAGAAATACACAATTTGTAATTATCGGTACAGAATTAGATCAAGAACAAATTGTAAAAGAATTAGATCAATGCTTAGTAAATAGCGATGAAATTGGTAGTGATTGGAATCAATTAGAAGATCCATATCAATGGCAAATTCGAAAAGCTTAATATCATACCATCGTTCCAGTAGTTAATGTTTGAAAGACAACGTGGCTTAGGATGGACGATAACACCTCGTAGATTGCGTGAAATAATCAAAACGACCGTTACGAGGTGTCTTTTTTATGGCATCATCCAGTGAATATAGTGATGATTTAAATTTATTGAATATTTTGAACAAATAGATGTTAAATTTATGTATAATAGCTAGTAAACACATAATAGGAGAGATGTAACACATGATGAAACAGAAACTTTCAATCAAAGAAAATATATTTATTGGTTCGATGTTGTTTGGTTTATTCTTTGGTGCAGGAAATTTAATCTTTCCTATTCATCTTGGACAAACAGCAGGCGCCAATGTTTGGCTTGCTAATTTAGGATTCTTAATTACAGCGATTGGGTTACCTTTCCTAGGTATCGTAGCCATCGGTATCTCTAAAACGAATGGCGTTTTCGATATTTCATCTAGAGTGAGTAAAGGCTATGCATATGCATTTACAATTGCCCTATATTTAGTAATTGGACCGTTTTTTGCGTTACCAAGACTTGCAACAACATCATATGAAATTGCATTTTCACCATTTATTTCGGCAAGCACTGGAAAGTTAGTGTTACCGATATTCAGTATTTTATTCTTTCTAATAGCATGGTTTTTCTCTAGAAAGCCATCTAAAATTTTAGATTACATAGGCAAATTCTTAAATCCAGTATTTCTAGTATTGCTCGGTATCGTAGTTGTCTTAGCGTTTATTAAACCTATGGGTGGTATTAGTCATGCGCCAATAAGTGCAAACTATAGTAATAGTGTCTTATTGAAAGGCTTTATTGACGGCTATAATACACTAGACGCACTCGCATCACTCGCATTCGGGATTATCATTGTGACAACGATTAAGAAATTAGGTATTACCAATCCGAATGGGATTGCTAAAGAAACGTTTAAGTCAGGATTTATAAGTATCGTAGGAATGGGCGTGATTTACACGTTACTTGCTTTAATGGGTACGATGAGTTTAGGTCATTTTAAAGTGAGTGAAAATGGTGGTATCGCACTTGCTCAAATCGCGCAACACTATCTTGGAGATTATGGCATTATCATCTTATCGCTAATTATTATTGTGGCATGTTTGAAGACGGTGATTGGTTTAATAACTGCCTTTTCAGAAACATTCACAGCACTATTCCCGAAAATGAATTACCTTTGGTTGGCAACAGGTGTCGCACTACTTGCCTGTATCTTCGCGAATGTCGGATTAACTAAGATCATTATGTATTCAACACCTGTACTTATGTTTATCTATCCATTAGCGATTACACTTATTTTATTAACACTTGTCAGCCCATTATTTAATCATTCGACAATTGTTTATAAATTTACAACGTTCTTTACTATGTTTGCAGCATTCTTTGACGGCATCAATGCAAGTCCAGAATTCTTTGCGAAGACATCAATCGCACAAACATTAATTGGCTTTGCCGAACACTATTTACCATTCTTTACAATTGGCATGGGCTGGATCGTTCCAGCAATTTTAGGATTTATTATAGGACTAATCGTTTATTCAATTCGTTCTCGTAGACATACACAAACACAATAAATATGCAGTTATAAGCTGTGAGCCTGGGACATCGATCAATGTCCCGCGCCCATAGCTTATTTTTTTGCGTTCATTCATGACTTTGAAAAATTCTTATTGTGTAAATGTACATAGTGTAGTACTATTTAAAACGTAATTATTACGATTTGAAGTAAGCGAGGAGAATGAAATGACTAAGACTTATGATGTTTGGTGGCAAAAAGGTCAAGAATCAGATGATGATATGGCACGAGACCATCAAGAAGCTTGGGAGAGAACGATAGAAATGCTTGATACATCTGACATCGAAGGGAAAACGATTTTAGATGTGGGATGTAATCAAGGCGGATTTTTACGACAATTATACGATACAACACCGTTTAAAGAAGGTGTTGGCATCGATTTAGCACGTTTATCTTTGGAAAAGGCAGAGACATTAAAAGGACAACGTCCACTTACATACTATTTAACAGATAAACCACAAGAAACGAAGCACATATTTGATACGGCTGTAAGTACGTCTGTCTTGTACTTAATAGAGGATATTCCGCAACATGCGAAAGATTTAAAAGAGGTATTGAAACCAGGCGGCGTTTATTACGCTTCATTCGCGGATTTAACTAATAACCCGAGTCGTCAGTTTATGGATGACACGATTAATCAATATGGTGCCACACCGTCTCAGAATCACTCTCTAAAACATATCGTTGATAGCTTTGTGAATGTAGGATTTGAAGTTGCAGTAATGAAAGAGCCTGTACCTGACGTGATTGATTTAACACATTATAGCGATTTTTATTTATCACCAAATGATTATTTACAAACATTATATGAAGAATCATTTTTAATCAAAGCAAGAGTGAAAGAAGGTACTGAGAAATGAAGAAACGTATATTAATGACGGTAGCAGCAAGTGCTACGCTCTTATTGGCAGGTTGTGGCAATGGTCAAAAGGAAGATAAAGATGTTACGGTATCGCTACCTACTGAAGCAAAGGCGGATAAACTTGACGCGCAAGGCTATGATGCAGCGATGCCCGTTTATAGTGCAGTGTATGATGCATTAGTTAAATACGACAAAGATAAGGGCGTTAAAGCAGGTTTAGCAGATAAATGGCGCGTTGATGAATCAGGGAAAGTTTATGAATTCCATTTGAAAAAGAACGTTAAATTCTCAGATGGTTCAGCATTAGATGCTAAGGCCGTGAAATTCTCGATTGATCGTGCGAAAGCGATGAATAAAGATACGACTGTAGAAACGTTAAAAAAATTAGATAAGGTCGTTGTTAAAAATGATCACGTGGTCCAAATTAGATTGAAATCTCCATCAAATCAAGTGTTAAATGAATTAACACAAGTGAGACCGTTGCGTATTATGAGTCCACATTCAGTAGAAGATGGTAAAGTAAACGGTAAATTTGAAAAAGCGATTGGAACAGGTGCATTTGTTGTTGATAAAACTGGTAAAGAAAAAACGACAATGAAGCCAAATAAATATTTCGACAACGGTCACCCAGTCAATTATCATCTTGCATTCCAAACGATTGAAGATGGGGACTCAAGAAATTCTGCAGTACAAAGTGGTTCTGTAGATATTTCTGGTGGTGCTTTAGGTATGCTCTCAGATGAACAAATCAAACAGGATAAGAAAAATAAGAACTTAACGATTGAAGATAGACCTAGCACAGTAAGTCACTTTATGGCATTTAACCCTAAAAATGATGTATTAAATCATCGCACAATTCGTGAAGCGATAAGTAAGAGCATCGATGCGAAAGACATTGCGGGCAAATCTGTAAATGGTCTGTTCCAGAAGAACGTGCAATTTGTGACTAAAGATAATCAACAGCCACACGATTATGATATGAAAGCGGCTGAAAGGTTACTTAAATCAGAAGGCTATCATAAAAACGATGACGGCATCTTTGAAAAGAATGGCAAACCTTTATCATTTAACTTAGTCATTCAAACTGCAGAGTTCCCAAGTTGGAAAGATAAAGCAGAAAAAGTGCAACGTCAGCTTAAACAAGCCGGTATTAAGTTAAATGTGAAAACGTTAGATTCACAATCATACTATGATACATTATGGACGAAAAAAGACTATGATTTGATTTTCTATAGAACGTATTCAGATGCATTAATGCCTTACAACTTTATGAGTTCAGTGTTTAAAAATAATGATGGTCAACCAGGGGTGTTAGCTGATGATGAAACATTAACGAAACAGCTAGACGATTTCCCATCAACCGTATCAAAAGAAGACCAACAGCGTTCATTTGATGACATATTTAAACACTTTAATCAACAATACTATGGTGTGCCAATTGCTTATCCAAATGAGACGTTTGTAGTGAGTGATAAAGTAAAACAATTCAAATTCTCTGGACTTACGGATGCACCAATTGATTATAAAGCGTTGAAAGTTAATGAATAACAATGCTCAAACGTACAATTAAATTCATACTTTATTTAATCGTAAGTTCGTTTATTATCTTCATTTTAGTTGAGAAGACATCTGGTAATCCAGCGATTCTGTATCTACAACGTCATGGTTATACGTCGATTACGCAAGACAATATTGAAGCGGCACAACATCAACTTGGCTTAGGACAGCATGTGTTACTAAGATATATCGATTGGGTTGGACATGCACTCACGGGCAACTTAGGATATAGCTTTACTACCAACGAAGCGGTTACCGCTATGATAATGGAAGCCATCATGCCGACGCTTGTGCTAATCATTGTCTCTAGTTGTATCATGTTGCCATTTGGCTATATTGTTGGTTACTTCGTTGGGACGCGTCCGCATACACGTTACGCTAATGGAATTCGTGGATTCGCCCAAGTGATGACCTCAATGCCGGAATACTGGTTAGCTATTTTATTCATTTATTATTTAGGCGTACGTTGGCAATTGTTACCATTTGTAGGTAGTGATTCATGGCAACACTTTGTGCTGCCCATCTTCACAATTGTTGTTATAGAAGGGTGTCATATCTTATTGATGACAGCACATTTGATTGCGCAAACGTTAGATCAAGATGCGTATCAACTTGCGCAGTTAAGACATTTCTCGTTAAAAGCGCGTATCATCGTACAAATTAAAGAGATATTTGCACCACTAATGACCATTTCAATTAACAGTGTCATTCATTTAATTGGAAAAGCCGTAATACTTGAAGTTATCTTCAGCATGTCTGGTATAGGTAAATTGTTGATTAATGCTATTAACCAACGAGATTATCCACTGATTCAGGGCATTGTCATCTTTATCATCGTCTTTATTATGCTAATGAATTATTTAGGCGATGTGATTATCTTGAAGAATGAACCTAGACTTCGACGACGTCACACCCAGCAGTCAGGTAATGAGAAAAGAGGTGCGATGTGATGAAAAAATATCAAACGTACATCGCAATAGGTTCACTATTGAGTTTGATAGTTGTATTAATGACGTATGGTTTAATGCAAGACACGCAACATTTGAACACACTTGAGTCACCTAATGGACAACATTGGTTGGGTACCGATCAATTAGGCAGAGACTTCTTAGTAAGACTGATTGTCGGTAGTCTTGTCACATTGAGTTTAACAGGTATAGTGATTCTATTAAGTGTTTGTATGGGACTTATCTTTGGCTTAATTGCAGGCGTAGAAAGGCGATGGTTAGATCAAATCATTATGTTTGTTGCCGATATGTTGTTGGCTATTCCATCATTTATTATCGCATTAGTCATTTTAAGTTTAGTAAGTAACTCCATGATAGGTTTAATACTTGCTTTAACGATTGGATGGATAGGACGTTATTTACGTTACTTCAGAAATTTAACGCGAGATATTCAAAAACGTCCATTTGTTCAATATGCACGATTGAGTGGGAACTCAACATTCAAAACGACGGTAACACATGTGATTCCACATTTATTGAGTAATATATTCGCTTTGGTAACGGCTGACTTTGGCAAAATGATGCTCAGCATATCTGGCCTTGCCTTTCTAGGACTAGGTATTAAACCGCCGACGCCTGAGTTAGGAACCATTCTTTTTGATGGGAAAAGTTATTTCAACGGCGCACCGTGGCTCTTCTTCTTCCCTGGTGTATTGTTAGGAGGTTTCGCCTTATTATGTCAAATCATCAACAAAAAAATAACGCAGTAAATACGGTAGTCAACGTCAATCAATTATCGATTTTAGATCAAGAGAAAGTATTGTTAAAAGATGTTGATTTGACAGTAACTAAAGGTGCATTTCATTGCATTATAGGTGAAAGTGGCAGTGGGAAATCACTGTTAACAAGAACAATACTTGGAATGAAGCGACCACAATTAAGTTATCAAGGAGATATTGACATCGATTTAACTAAAACAGATGCAGTGTTTCAAGATGTTCAAAGTAATATGTTTCAAAATATAACATTAGCTAAGCATTTCCAATACATTTATGAAGCTAATCGCACACATCTGACGAAACAGGGTATTAAGGATGATGTCTTACAGATGATGCAATTACTTGGTTTAAGACGAGGGGAACAATTACTTGAGCGTTATCCTTTTGAACTTAGTGGAGGTATGGCACAACGTGTCGCTTTTATAATGTCATTAATTAGACGTCCGGACTACTTATTTTTAGATGAACCGACGAGTGCACTTGATCAAGACAATGTTAAAAAGTTTATGCATTATCTTCTTAAGGCACAAGAACGCTACCAAATGACCATCGTTTTTATCACACACGATATTAACTTAGTGAAAGATTTTGCCACGCATATTAGTATTATGCAGCAAGGTCAATTGATAGAAAGTGATGAGGCGGCGTCAATCTTAACTAAGCCGACACATAGTTACACGAAAAAATTAATTACGATTGCACATCGGAGACAACCTTATGCTTAAAATAGAGAGATTAACCAAATATATAGATACGCAACTGATATTTAAAGAGATATCATGTACAATGAATGACCAACACTTGCTCATAAGTGGTGAGAGTGGTTGTGGTAAATCTACGTTAGCCAAGATTATCGCTGGCTTAGATACGGACTATCAGGGCGAATTATATCTTAATGGGCGTTTACGTGAATCTTATACGTCTAAAGAGTGGATGAAGCACATCCAATATGTACCTCAATATCAACGTGATACCTTAAATCAGCGTAAAACGGTATTAGCTACACTATTAGAACCACTTAAGAATTACAAGGTAGATAAACAGCGTTATACATCAAGCATTGAAGCAGTGCTTGATCAGTGTAACTTACCACACGATATACTTAAGCAGAAAGTGTCGACGTTAAGTGGTGGTCAATTTCAACGCGTTTGGATAGCTAAAGCTTTAATATTAGAACCAGAGATTCTCATATTGGATGAAGCTACAACCAACTTAGATGTTATTAATGAAGAAGCTATACTTCAAATGCTAATGTCTTTAAAGACGACGCAATTAATCATTATTTCACATGATGCTTATGTCTTAAGCCGATTTAACGGTATTCAATTACCGCTTAAACAATGGAATCAGTAGCGTTGGAATATAGTCACACGTCACCTCCCTCAGACTGTTTTAAATCGTAAGCAATAAAGAAGTTTGAAAATATTTAAAACAGGGCATATTTTACTAATTAAACCTTTCATGAAAATTGAAACGGCATAAGATTTTTAACTTTATAGGGGGATTGTCACATGAATATATACAAATTACGTTACCAACATTACAAAGATATCGTAGATGATAATATCTTAACGGTCTTTGTATTAGCTAAAAATGAAGAAGAAGTTGAACAATTCGCGAAAAAAGTAAGTTATGCAGTTGAGAGTATTACTAAAATCTCTCAAGAAGCGTATGAAAAAGAAAAAGAAAAAAATGAACACTTCGGACTTGAACATGCTGAAAACTATTTAGATTAATCGTCCGTTACTGTGAATCATTAGAAGAGTCCGGAACATAAATAATATAATGAAGCTATTTTGCAAATTCGCAGTAGCTGACTGAACTGAGAAGGCGCTTTAACAAAGCTTTTCTCAGTTCTAGTCATCCTTGCGGGGATGGGACGACGAATTTAAAAGAATTCTGTCCCATTCCCTTTTTTAAAATGAAGCAAGAGTGCGCCATCTATTTAGTTGACAAGTCAACCAATGCGTTATATAGTTAAATAGTTGATAAGTCAACTATATGAGGTGAGGCAATGCGAAACGATAAAGAATTTGAGTATCGTGATATTAAATTTATTGGAAAATTATCATCGAAAATATATAGACGGGGCAATATTTATATTACAGAGCAGTTAAAGCCATATGGAATGAACTACATCCAAGTCATGTGTTTAGTTGCACTCTATATTGAGAATGGTATAAAACAAGAAACCATTGTTGAAGACATCGGTGTAGATAAAGCAAGTGTGAATCGAGCAATTAAGTATTTAGAAGAAAAGGGTTATATTACAAGAGAACGCAATCAAGACGATAAAAGAGCGTATAATTTATTTCTTACGCCTAAAGCAATGGCATTTAAAGAAATAAGTTGGGACATTTTAAGTAATTGGGAATTAATGATTTCCGAGGGTATTGATGCTCAAGAGAAAGCAATTGCTTTCGATGTCTTAAAGAAAATGTCGCTAAATGCAGACAAATATTATAAAAATTAAATGAATCAAGGAGTATATATCATGATTAATAAAGATAATATGGAACATGCAATTGTATTAGGTGGCGGTGGATCACTTGCGATAGGTTGGGAATTAGGATATCTTTCAGTCCTTTCTAAAGCAAATATCGATGTGAGACACGCAGATTTAGTTATTGGTACCTCTGGAGGTGCTCAAGCTGGGACGAGTTTAACATCTCAACAGAGTTGGGATGAGATTTATGAACAACAAATTGCGCCAAAGGCCAATGAAGCACCACCAGTAGATGACATGTCTGATATTTTTGCCAGATATGCTCAAATAAAAAATAGTGCAGACACACCAAAAGAATGGATTGAAAATTATAGTGTCTATGCATTAGAGGATCACAAATTTAATGAAAGCGTCCATATTAATCGACTACAAAATAGAATTAAAGTATCCAATTGGCCTGAAAATCTGATGATTACGGCAGTAAATGCGAATAAAGCAGCGCGTGTTGCTTTAACTTCAGATAGTCAAGTCGACTTGCATAGAGCAATGGCCTCAAGTGGTTCATTACCTGGTGTATGGCCGGCAACAACCATTAATGGTGAGAAACATTTTGATGGTGGTTGTCATTCTATGGAGAATGCTGATTTAGCTAAAGGTGCTAAAAAAGTACTTATCTTTGCGACAAACCTTCCTGTATCAACTCCATACAAACTTGAAGATGCGATGAAAGCACTCGAAGAAAGTGGTTCAGAAGTTAAATTAATTACACCAAGTAAAGCAGTGTTCGATAAATTAAATGAACTCGGTGGCAATACGGTTAATCCATCTATTAGACCTGACATTTTTAAAGCGGGGGAAGCACAGGCCCTTGAAGATGTAGAGATGATACGAAGCTTCTGGAATGAATAAGCCTGATTGGCTTCCAAAGCAATGATGAAAATAGATATAAAAGGGGGAACTCAAACATGTCTAATCGTTTCGATCATGTTCAACCACCAAAGCAGTTTAAATATAAAGAAGGACAAACCATATTAAAGCAACAATATGATTTCGTCTGTGATAATCGAATTTATTTTAGTGAAACAATCTATCGAGATTTGCATAATCATTCATATCGCTTGTATGTAGACGTACTTTCGCCGATTGGAGATTATGGTTTGGGATTAGATTTTAATCATATAGATGCGATTTATAGCAAAGTGATTGAACCAAAATTAAACCATCAACTCATCAATGAGACGTTACCGGATATGAACACGACTGCTGAAAATATTGCGATGTGGATTTGGGATGAATTTGAACAACATCTTCCAGAACAAAATTATATGCATGAATTACAATTATTTGAGACTGACCGACATGGGGTAAGTCTAAATCGTACAATAATGAAGTCGTAATATACAATTGAACACTATAAAAGTATGGTTCTTAAGGATGTATTTTCAATTAAGTGCTATTTATATTAGTATTTAAAATTTAAATATTTTGATTATATATAAAACATTGATATAATTAGTATAGTAGAAAGTCTACAATTTTTTTATTTTGGAGGAACATATTTGGGGACCACATTTAGTCTTATTACTTTTATATTATTATTAGTCCTAACGGCTTTTTTCGTTGCAACAGAGTTTGCTATCGTAAAAGTCAGAGAAACAAGAATTGCGCAATTGTCTAATGCAGGAGAGAAGAAAGCAATCGCTGCTAAAAAAGTTGTCGATCATCTTGATGAATATTTAGCTGCCTGTCAATTAGGTATTACCATTACTGCACTAGGTATAGGTATGGTTGGGGAATCAACATTTGAATTTATTCTACATCCGTTATTCAGTAGTATCGGTATTCCTGAAGCGTGGATACATCCATTTACAATTGGTGGTGCATTTGTTATTGCGACATTTTTACACGTAGTTGTAGGTGAGATGGCGCCTAAGACCATTGCGATTCAAAAAGCAGAGTATATTACATTACTCTTTGCAAAGCCGATTATCTTTTTCTATAAAATAATGTATCCATTTATTTGGATATTAAATGGTGCAGCACGATTAATCTTGAAAATGTTCAACATGAAACCAGCTAAAGAGAGTGAAGTATTCCACTCTGAAGAAGAATTAAAACAATTAATTCAAGATAGCCATGAAGGTGGCGAAATTAATGACAGTGAATTACACCATATCAATCAAGCATTTAAATTCGATAATTTAGTCGCAAAAGATATTATGATCGATCAAGCACATGTTAAAACACTCAATTTAAATACGCATTTTGATGATGCGATTCAACAAATTAAAGTAGATGCGTTTACGAGATATCCAGCTGTTAAAGATGATCAAATCGTTGGTTTTATCCATTCCAAATCACTATTTAACGTGGATCAGCCATCTAAGTTAGAGACATTTGTTAATCCAATTATAAACATTAAACCGGATACGCCATTGAAGCATATCTTGGAAATGATGAAGAAGAAAAAAGTTCATATTGCCGCAGTTTATGATGATGCAGATTTCAAAGGAATCATTACTTTAGAGAATATTCTGGAAGAAATCGTAGGCGATATTGAAGATGAATATAATTAATGTGAACATAGTCTTATATAATTAATACAATTGCTTATATTGACCCTATCATTGAGATTTGAAAGTCTGAATGGTAGGGCTTTTTTTATGAATCGATTTAAAAAATTGACATCCAACTCAACTTGTAACTATAATGGTTACACGAGGTGAGAAGATTGAAAATTAGCAGTCGTTTTACTGTGGCTGTGCACATTTTAGCGTTAGTCAAACTAGAACAGTCGCAACCATTAACGTCTTCTTGGATTGCCAGCAGTGTGAATACAAATGCTGTCGTCATTAGAAGGTTAGTTAGTAAATTAAAACAAGCGAACTTAATTGAAACACAGCAAGGTAGTGGCGGTATTCAATTGTTGAAACCATTAACGGACATTACATTACTTGATGTATATCAAGCGGTGGAAGTAGTAGAAGAAGGCGAATTATTCCAAATGCATGAAGACACGAATATGAATTGTGTTGTAGGTGCTAATATTCAAAGCGTACTTGAAATCGTTCTCTTACGCGCACAAGATGCGATGGAAGGCGTCTTGGCGAATGTTACGATGGAGGATATCGTTTCAGGTATCTTGCAACAAAACGGATAAGTCGTCATCCGTTATATCCAACTTGTAACTAAAATGGTTACAAGTAAAAACAACAATACCAATTCACTATAACGACCTAATTGAAGCATATCACCATTGAAATCACTATAAATACAAATAAGTGGAGGAATAAATAATGAAAATTGGCATTATTGGAGCAACAGGTAAAGTAGGAACTAAAGTATTACAAGAAGCAACACGTCGTGGTCATGAAGTGACTGCCATCGTCAGAAACGCTGCTAAATTAAATCACTCAGATGTCAAAGTGATTGAAAAAGATATTTTTAATTTAACAACAGATGATATTAAAGATCTTGATGTCGTTGTTAATGCGTTTGGCGCACCACTCGGCGAGGAAGAAGCCCATGTTGAAGCAGGACGTGCGTTAATTGCATTATTAAAAGATGTAGATACAAGAGCGATTATTGTTGGAGGTGCGGGAAGTCTATTTGTGGATGAGGCACAAACAACTCGTGTCGTTGATACACCAGATTTTCCAGAGGTTGTTAAACCAACGGCTAAAGGTCAAGGACGCAGCCTTCAAGACCTTAAGGATGCAGAAGGTATCACTTGGACATTTGTAAGTCCATCTGCAGAATTTGATGCGGAAGGTAAACGCACAGGATCATATACATCAGGTAAAGATCAATTATTAGTTAATAGTCAAGGTAATAGTTACATTAGCTATGCAGATTATGCGATTGCGATTGTAGATGAAGCTGAAAATGCAGACCACATTAATGAACGTTTTACTGTTGTTGGCGAACAAGCATAATTGATTAAACGAGCCATTTAAGACGAGTGGATATATTGTCTGAGTATAAATATACAAAGGGCGTGGAACAGAATGCTTTATGATTCATTGTTCCACGCCCGTTTTTTATGGCTAATACGATTGTTTTTAATATATATCTTATTTCATTCCGGATTTCGCCATTTGGATAAAGGTCTTAGCTGCTCTGGATAACCGTTTTTTATCATTTTCTTTATATGCTAACACGACTTGATTGTAATAATGATGCGGGTTCAACTGGACAAACGCACCATTAAATCGATCAGATGTCATATCTTTAACGCTTTTAGGGACAAATGTGATAGCAATACCTTCATTTACGAGACGAAGCGCGTTCTCTACACTCACCGTTTCCATCATTACGTCAGGTACGACATGATAATCGTTTAAGATTTGATTGGTTAATTGACGTAACGTCATTTCAGGCTTCAGCAAGATAAATTTTTCATTATGCAATAAATGAAATGGGAATTTACCATCATCTGCATGGGCTTTCGCTTGGTCGATAAGGTTATGCCCAGGCGGTAATGCTAGATAGACATTTTCGGTATACAAAATATCATAAGATAAATCCTCAGTGTACAACGGTAAAATCGTTACACCGATATCCACTTTCTGATCGGAAACAATTTGTTCGATTCGATGTGCCACTTCTTCTACCAATTCAATCTCGACACCAGGGTAGTGCTCGATAAACTTTGGCAAGATACTATAAAGCGTATGTGTAGCTAAAATTGGATTTACACCTATACGGATGCGTCCCTTTTTCAAATTAGAAATCGTCTGTAACTCATCGCGCATTTGCGTGTCGATATCCTCAATGTCGTGTAAATAATCTAGAAATCGTTCAGCTGAATAAGTGAGTTCTAAAGGATTACTGTCGCGATTAATCAAAGTAACGCCTAAGTCATTCTCGACTTCTTTAATATAACGACTTAAATAGGGTTGAGATATATAAAGATGTTTCGCTGCGTGTGAAATACTGCCATAACGTTGAATAGCTTCTAAATATTGAATTTTATTTTTATAAGTCATGTAGATGACCGCCTTTCATCGTGCTATATATGGCTATAACTATTTAGTTATACATTTGATAGTTAAATACGTCTTTTACATTTAGTCTATAAGGTCAGATAATAGATTTAGACATAAAACAGACACATTTTACAGAATGCGTATTGTTAATTTCATACCTTTGGGGGTGACATGATGGACATGATTGGAACGATAGGGATTGTATTAGCAATTCTTTTCATTATATATATGTCAGACAAGAACTATTCTATTTTAGTTATAGGTCCTTTGGCATCTATTATAGTCATTTTGACGAATAATTTACCATTTTTCGACTCATTAATTGGTACGAAAGCGTCATATATGACTGGGTTAGCAGATTTTATCGTTAGCTTCTTTGGCGTTTTTATACTTGGTTCATTATTAGCGAAATTTATGGACGAAAGTGGCGCAGCACAATCTATCGCTGAAAAGATTGTGTCAAAAACAGGAACGAATAGTCCATATGCTATTTTAGTTGCCATATTCATTATTACAGCAATCTTAACATATGGTGGTATTAGTCTTTACGTCGTTGTATTTGTATTAATTCCATTAGCGAAACCACTTTTCAAAGAGATGGACTTAGCTTGGAACTTAATCGGTATTCCAGTTATGCTTGGTTTGGGTACATTTACCATGACTATGCTACCCGGTACACCTTCAGTACAGAATGTTGTACCAACTAAGTATTTAGGCACAACATTAACAGCAGCACCGATATTAGGTATCGTAGGAACGATTGTCGCAATTGTATTTGGTCTTTGGTATATGAAACATGCATTAAATAAAAGTATCGCAAAAGGTGAATCTTTTGCAGACTATAATATCAAGGATACGCAATTTGACAAGAAGGAACAGACACCACATTTTCTATTAAGTATATTACCAATTGTCGTGCTTATTGTGATGAATATCGTTGGTAGTGCAATGGGTATTTCCAATATTATACTGATCAGTTTAACGACAGCGATTATACTTTCAGCACTTCTATTCTTTAAATACATTCCAGTTAAAAGACAAGTGCTCAATGAAGGTGCATCTAATTCATTAATGCCAATGTTCCTTACCGGCTCAGCAATTGCATTCGGTACGGTTATTACATTAGCACCAGGGTTCGAAACGATTCGCTCATTAATATTAAATATTCCGGGTAACCCATTAATTAGTTTAGCTGTTGCATCAGCACTATTTGGTGTGATTACAGGTTCAGCATCAGGTTCACTCGGCATTGTGTTACAAGCATTTGGCCAACACTATGTTGAGATGGGCATTAATCCTGAAGTGATTCACAGAGTTGCAGCGATGTCATCATCAATATTTACAGTAATGCCTCACACAGGCGTTGTATTAACATTCTTTGCAATTACTGGTTTAACACATAAAAACGGCTTTAAATATTTATTCATTACAAATACCGGTGCCAACCTTTTAGCGCTGATCGTCATATTACTAGGCGTAATTATTTTTTAGGAAAAGGCAGCACCAAACACTTATAGGAGGTAATTTATTATGACAAGAAATGTAATCGTAACAGGTTCAGCACAAGGAATAGGATTTGCAATTGCGCAAGCATTTGATAAAGAACAGGATCGTGTGTTCATCTTTGATATGAATCAAGAAGCGGCAGACAAAGCAGCGAATGAATTAAATAATGGCGTTGCATACAAAGTAGATATTACAAATGAAGATGAAGTGTCACAAGCAATTAAAGACGTGAATAATCAATATGGTGCAATCGATGTGTTAGTTAACAATGCAGGTATTCAACATATTGATAAAGTAGAAGATTTCCCATTAGATCAATGGAACAAAGTGATTGGTGTTATCCAAACAGGTACATTCTTAATGACTAAACACGTGTTACCTTCAATGAAACAACAACAAAGTGGACGTATTGTGACAATTTCATCAGCACACGGTGAAATGGCGGACCCATTTAAATCAGCTTATGTTGCTTCTAAATTTGCACAAATTGGTTTCACTAAAACAGTTGCGCTTGAAACAGTTAAAGATGGTATTACAGCAAATGCTGTGTTGCCTGGACCTGTACGTACGTCATTAATTGAAAACCAATTAGCACACCTTGCAAAACAAGATGCCTCAACAGAACAAGAAGCAATGGAAAAATATATTACAGGTAAAATGCCTATGAACCGTTTATTAGAACCTTCAGAGATTGCAGCAACAGTTGTATTCTTAGCTTCTGAAGGTGCTACAGCAATTACTGGTGAAACAATCAGTGTTTCTGGCGGTTCAAACGCATAATCATCAATTATTTTAAAAAATTAAGAAAGGATGTATTTAAAATGGCAGAACTTAAAGAACAATTAATCGGAACTTGGAAATTAGTTAGATATCAAGATGAAGATAAAGATGGCAACATCTTCTTTCCACTAGGTAAAGATGCAACAGGATTCATCATGTATAATCCAGATGGTTATATGTCAGCACAATTAATGCAACAAGGACGTCAAGCTTATGAATCAGGTGACTTACACACAGGCACACAAGATGAAATGGCTGAAGCAGCACATGGTTACGTTGCATATGCAGGTCGTTTTGAATTAGACGAAGAAAATTCAACAGTGTACCACACAATGGAAGTGAGTATGAATCCAACTTGGTTAGGCGATACACAACCACGTTTATTTGAATTAGAAGGCGATACACTTAGCATTGTAAACGGCAATGTGCCTAACCAAAAATTAGTTTGGCAACGTGTGAAATAAAAATACTGTTCACGAAATGATTAAAGCGTACATTTTAAAGGTAGGCATGTTGTGAAAGCGATATGCGTGAGTCAATGTGATGTATAGCTTTCAATAATGGTACTTTGCACATCGTATACAGAGATAAATCAAAGGGAGATGTTAAATATGAGATACAATGAGTTCGAAGGGAAAACAGTTGTTATCACAGGCGCAGCATCAGGAATTGGGAAAGCTACAGCATTAAAATTTGCTCAAGAGAAAGCAAATGTCGTTATCGGAGATGTCGATGAACGTGCGCAACAAACAGCACAAGACATCAATGATAATGGTGGCCATGCAGTATTCGTGAAAACAGACGTTTCTGATCCAGAACAGGTACGCGCATTGATGCAAAAAGCACTTGATGAATTTGGTAGTTTGGATCACGCATTTAATAATGCAGGTATTTTAAATCAACCGAAAAAATTCGCTGATCTTGACCCTGAAACATTCGATAAAGTGATGAATGTTGACGTCAAAGGCGTATTCTTATCAATGAAATATGAATTAGAAAGCATGCTTAAAAGTGGTGGCGGCACAATTGTTAATACTGCATCAGTTGCCGGATTAATTGCTGACCCTCAAATGGGACCTTACATTGCTGCAAAACATGCAGTTGTCGGAATGACAAAATCAGCAGGTTTCGACCATGCAACAGATGGCGTACGTATCAATGCTGTTGCACCTGGCTTAACTGAAACAGAAATGACGAAAGCTTGGAAAGATGATGATGAAAAATGGCAACAAATGATTTCAGGTGTACCAATGGCAAAAGCAGCACAACCTGATGACATTGCTGACATCGTATTATTCTTATCATCTGATTCAGCAAAATTCATGACAGCACAAGTTTACCTTGTTGACGGTGGTCAAACAGCACATTAGTCTTCATATTTATAAGATTTAGTTGTAATGAGTCTAGGACATAAAAATATAATAATGCTACTTTGCAAATTTGCAGTAGCTGACTGAACTAAGAAGGCGCTTAAACTAAGTGCCTTCTTAGTTTTAGTCATGCTTGTGGACGGGGACCCAACACAAAAAATCACGAA
>NZ_JAESMI010000030.1:0-46475 GCF_017893095.1 Staphylococcus sp. GDX8P80P
AATTATACGGACTTTATCGATTAATATGAATATCTTTCATTCAAATCTATTATATTATGTGAACACATATTTTTATAGCAATTTATTAATATGATGTAAAATTGTTATTATTTTTTAGAATATTTATTAACAAACTTTATACTATCTTAATATTTTATAAATATAATAATAAACTGATTTTTCAAACTATAAGTATTTAAATTGAATGAATGAGTAATCAAGGAACATCGTCATCGGAATAGTACGTATATAAAAAAGCAATCACGTTAACGAAAGTCTAATCAACGTGATTGCTAATGTATATGAAAGTTATTTAGCGTTATATATTAACGTAATAAAGTCTTGAATGATTGTAGTCAGATGTCTATCATTACGATAAACGAGTGATATATAACTTGTCGTTGGGGCGTTAGGCAATTGTTTACTAATAATATTAGGATGATGACGAATGGCGTTTTCACTCACTAAACTTAAGTAATTGGAATCTTTAATCGTTGCTAGAATACTGCTAATGCTATTTGTTTCCATATGGACATCTAAGTTGATAAAGTTCTTTTTTCGCCATTCATTAATGCTGTCTCGAGTTGAACCACCGTTATGTATAATGAAACGATAGTTATTAATATCCTCAATCGTACATTGTTTATTTTGAGCTAGCGGGTGACGTTTATCCATAGCAAGTATTAATGGGTTGTCGTGAAGACGCTTAACTTGAAGTTCACTTTCGTTAAACCCTTTTTCGGCTATGACAGCAATATCAATTTTACGGTTTTTGACTTGATCAATAATGACTGGTGCGGTATCTACCGTTAAGTTAATGTCTATATTTGGATGTTCATGCATATAGTTTTTAAAGGTTGAGGGCAAAATACTATAAATCGGTGCATGACTAGCTCCCACTCTCAATGTACCTCGTTTAGATTGCTTAAAATCCTCCATCATATCTGTTGTTTCTTCAATTAAATTAATCATTTTAGTCGCATTTCGATAAAGTAATTCTCCGGCTTCAGTCAGGTTGAAATGTTTACCTTTCTTGAAATAGAGTGGTAAACCGCATTCTTTACTTAAGTTTTTTAAATGAAATGTTACTGTTGGTTGTGTGATGCCGAGCTTTTCAGCGACGGCGTTTTCATTTTGTGCTTCAACGAAATGTTTAAAAATGTGTAATTGCTTTGTATTCATAAATTGATTCCCCAAAATATATATTTTGTTTATACTATTTCCTATAATAAATAAAGAATTTTGAGGACACGTTAATAATTTGTTTAAAGTTAGTTAAACAGTGGTTTTATATTAGTATGCATGTAGTAGGTTAGGAGAGAAGGCATATGAAAGAAAGGATACTGGTGGTTTCTGATATTCATGGACATCGGAAAGCGCTTGTCTCTCTTTTGAAAGCAGTAAATTTTAATGCTAGAAAAGATCAACTGGTTTTAATGGGAGATTATGTTAATAATGGTCCTGACTCATTTGGTACTTTAAAGTTAGTGAAACGGTTAAAACGTCGAGGTGCACGCGCGTTAGCTGGAAACCATGAGATGCGTTGGTTGGAAAGTAATGATAAAAAAATTAAACGATGGCATAAGTTTTTAAGAGAATTGTCTACGATTGAGGTTATCGATGATTACATATTTGCGCATGCTGGCATTGATACGTCAAAGCCTTTAAATAAACAAATTAAAGAATACACAACGGGGCATTATAATCACAATTTAAATAGAAACATCCCTAAAAATAAATACTTGATCCATGGTCATATCCCTAATTATCGCTATGGACTTAAAAATGATGAGTTATATCAAAAGAAAAATATATTAGATATTGATACAGGTGCAGGTCATAATAAATTCTTATCGCTTATAGATTTAACGAATGCGTATCAATATTCTGTTAAGGTCACAGATATGAGTAGTATTAACACGAAACGTATTAAATTATAAACATTTGTGATTAGTCAAAAAAGAAAAGCTTGTATTAGATTTCAATAAACAGAAGTATAAGTTTTAAAATAAATGTTATATAATGTAGTGGAATATTAATAAAAAAGGGTGACATGCGTGGATAAGCATAAACAACATTCTAAATTCAGTTCGTACTTAAAAGTGTCATGTTCAGTATTGTTAATGAGTGGAACATTCGTAGGATATGGATTTACAAAGGATAGCTTTGCGCAATCAAATGACCATGCTAACAACACTTCAAGCGAAGTAAAAACGGTTCAAGGCCAACTTGATTTAGCGATAGATAAAGCGAAGACGAAAATTGACCGTTTAAAACACTTAAAAATGAACGAAATTAAAAGCTATAAACAAGATATTGAAGATGCACGTAACCAATCTGAAATAGATCAAATTGTAAGGGATGCACAAGCAGAAAATCGTATATCTGACGAAGCAAGTACTGAAGAAGCGGATAACAACGAAACACCTTCAACGAACAACGCACATTCAACGTCTAAACATTCGTCAGTGAATGAAGAAAATCAATTAGATGAATTAGATAAAATCATCACAGATTTAAATACTTTATCTGAAAAGGTTGATACTAGTCAACAAAATAATGATTTGGAGTCAGAAGAAACAGTTAATGATCATGAACAGTTAAGTAGTGATCAATCATCAACGTCTGGAGATTCAAACCATTTAGAAAAAGAAAGTGATGATACGTCCGTCTTAGATAAATTAGATGATGTGAAAAATGATGTCGAATCAGTCAAAGACAATCAGCATACATCAGTGGAAGATACTGAAAAAGATATAGAATCTACGACGCAAGATACCCAATCAGCAGCATCTTCTTCAGAGAATACGGCACAATCTCATTCGGATGGACGTGTTATAAATGATGTTAAAGAAATGGATAAAGAGGATGTCACAAATCATCACGCAAACACGAATCATTCAGAAAATGATGCGCTTAACACATTGAATGATAAGTTATCAGCTACTCAAAAAATTGACCAAGCTATTTCAAAAGTAGAAGGTGCACAAGACAATACAACTGAGCGATATAGTAATCATAAACTTGAGCAATTAAGACAACTCGAACAGCAAGTAAAACAAAACCAAAATTTGACAACTAAGCAGAAACAAAATGTTGAAAATGATATAACAAGTGTTCGACAAGATGTTAAAGCAAATCGAGATACAATTCTAGATCGCCTAGAACAATCGAAAGATAAACGAGCAACAGTTGACCAAATCATCGGAAGTGTCTTTAGTAAAAATGAGGCACAACATATAGCTAAAGAGATTAACACTAAAGGCCAATCAGATAAGCAAATTACAGATCAAGTGATGAAACAGCTAGATCGTTTGAAAACGACGACAAGCGATGACATCTTAGCATCCATGTTCGACCAAGCACCAGATAAAGAAGCGTTAATTAAAACATTACTTTCAACGCGTTTAGGCAATAGTGAGGCATCACAAATTGCGAAGCGACTTGCTAAAGCACAACTGTCTAATTCAGAATTAGTCAATAAAGTGAAACAAGAAATCAATGCACAACGAACAGTGACTGCAGATGATATTCTGAAAGATGTTCTCGAAAAATCATCAGACCGTAAACAAACGATTGAAACGTTGTTAGCGACAAAGTTAAATCAGTCACAAGCAAAAGCATTGGCAGATATCATTGCTAGAGCACAAACAGGTAAAGCAAACACGTTAGATTTAGTGAAGATTGCATTAAATGGTACTGCGAGCGATTTACTTCAACTACAAAATCAACTCGACAATGCCAAAAAGAATTTAAACTATATCTTAGCACCGATTACACAAAGACCATCATTACTTGATCGTATTAATGGTACTTCAAATCACCCTACATCTAACTCAAACCTTCTTAACCAAGGGTCTCATGTATTAGATGGATTAACTGGTGGCAGTTTATTAAATGGCCTTAATTCAGGTGGTCGTCTTTTAGATAATATTGAAGACATTCCTAATCCAGTACAAGGGTTATCTTTAGGACATTTAGGAAACGACGATGGCTTTTTAAGTGGCTTATTTGATGATGATGGTAATTTATCTTTACCTAATACTGGGGAAGTAGTTAAGAAATCATGGTTACCGATAACCATGCTATTAGTGATAGCGGGTGGCACATTGATTTGGTTAGGTCGCCGCAAACGACAACACACAAAACATTAAATATAAACTTATATTGTAAGTTACATTGCACATGTAATGTAGCACGAGCTAAACTGAGAAAATGCTTATAGCAAGCTTTTCTCAGTTTTTTTATGATTATAAACGAATTTAATAGAGCATGAGGAATGTTGACCCTGACTTGCGCATTTCAATAATGAAAAGATGGATTAGAAAAAAGAAAGCGTTTGCACAATTTAGCAAAAATAGCAAGCGAATTTCGAGAAATTATTGGTAAAGTTGTGTGAAATAATTATGAATTTATCTAAAATATTTACACTTTTATATATATTCATATTGATTGTAAATTGCATTAGACATACACTAATAGTGGAAAAAGAAATTGATAACTTTTTCACAAAGTCACTTATTTGACATATTTCAACAAAGTATAAGTTTTAAATGTGTAAGCATTTTCATAGATAAAAAATACTTGAAGGGGTTGAAACGCATGACACATACTAATGACGTAACTAACAGCACAAGCAAAGGACGGAAAAAACGATTCTCGCTTAAGATGCCCGGCGCATTTACTATTTTATTTATTTTAACTGTAATTGCGGTTATGGCAACGTGGATCATACCGGCTGGTGCTTATTCTAAGTTATCATATGATGGCGGTGCGCAAGAATTCAAAATTGTTGATGCGCATAATAAATCAAAAACAGTCCCTGGAACACAAGAGCAATTAGATAAATTAGGTGTAAAAATTGATGTAGACCAATTTAAATCAGGTGCCATCAATAAACCTATCTCAATTCCTGGAACATATGAACGATTAGATCAAAATCCTGCTGGACCAGACCAAATTACATCAAGTATGGTCAACGGTACGATTGAAGCCGTAGACGTAATGGTGTTTATTCTCGTATTAGGTGGACTTATTGGTGTTGTACAAAAGAGTGGTTCATTCGAATCAGGACTCTTAGCACTGACTAAAAAAACAAAAGGTCATGAATTCTTACTTGTATTCATGGTATCTGTATTAATGGTATTAGGCGGTACGCTTTGTGGCATTGAAGAAGAAGCGGTAGCATTTTATCCAATACTTGTTCCAATCTTTATTGCAATGGGATATGACTCAATCATATGTGTTGGGGCAATCTTCCTTGCGAGTTCTGTGGGTAGTACATTCTCAACTGTTAACCCATTCTCAGTTGTTATCGCATCAAATGCAGCGGGTACAACATTCGTTGACGGTTTATACTGGAGAATCGCGGGCTTAATCGTAGCTACAATATTCACAGTAGGTTATTTATACTGGTACGCTAAAAAAATCAAAAAAGATCCAAAAGCATCATATACTTATGAAGATAAAGCTAAATTCGAAAAACAATGGTCAGTTATTAACGATGATGGTGCTGAAAAACCATTTACATTACGCAAAAAAATCATTTTAATTTTATTCATTCTACCATTCCCAATTATGGTGTGGGGCGTTATGACACAAGGTTGGTGGTTCCCAATCATGGCCTCAATGTTCCTAGCATTTACGATTGTAATCATGCTAATGGTTGCATTAGGTAAAGATGGACTGGGCGAGAAAGTCGTCGTCGATGCATTTGTTGAAGGGGCATCAAGCTTGGTAGGGGTATCACTTATCATTGGCTTAGCACGTGGTATCAATATGATTATGAATGATGGCTTAATCTCAGATACAATCTTGAACTTCAGTTCATCACTTGTACAGGGTGTAAGTGGACCAATCTTCATTGTAATATTGTTGATTATCTTCTTCTTCCTAGGTTTCATTATTCCATCATCTTCTGGATTAGCAGTACTCGCAATGCCAATCTTTGCACCACTTGCTGATACAGTAGGAATTCCTAGATTTGTAATTGTTACAGCATATCAATTTGGTCAATATGCAATGCTCTTCTTAGCACCAACAGGATTGATTATGGCAACATTACAAATGTTAGACATGAAGTATTCTCATTGGTTGAAATTTGTATGGCCAGTCGTTGCCTTCGTATTTATCTTCGGTGGTGGCATGCTAATCACTCAAGTATTAATTTACTCTTAATAAATGAATTAAAAAGGTGGTTCACCCGGGTAGGGTGCACCACCTTCTTTGTGTAACAGTTTATTTACTCCATCCATTGCAACGTTATTTTGGTTCAATATAATGTAAGGTTTCAGCTGTGTTTGCATCAATAGTGCGATATGACACGATGCCTAAACCTTTAACGTTAGATTCTGAAATGACGATTGAGCCATCACTGTTTACTTTTTCAACGAAAGCAACATGACCATATACGTCATGGGCGCCAGCTTGTCCTGCTTCAAAGACAACGGCACTATGAGTTGAAGGTGTTTGACTGACATCATAGTTATCACGTTCTGCGCGATTATCCCAATGATGTGCATCGCCCCAGTTACCACTGACTTGCTTACCAAATTGTTGCACACGTTCGTATACATACCAAGTACATTGACCTTGAGGATATGGTGAAGACGTATCCGTCACTTCGAATGATTTAAACCCACGACCTGAAGTATCTTTGCCACTCGATGTTTGTTTAGCATATTGATCTAAATCAGGCATTGTTTTCTTATCAAAATCTGTTAAGTGATAGTGCTTGATTAAACTGTTCAATTTAGTAGCATAGTTCGGATCCGTAGCATATGTACGACTTAAATGCTGTGTTGCATCACGATAATCTATAGCTTCACTCTTCCAGGTAGGTTTATAGATTGTGGCATTACCATCAATACCATGTTTCATTAAATCAGCATAATCTTCCAATGATGTCTTCGTATTTGGGTATTTTCGGAAACCGGCATTAATGCTAAACATACTTTGATCACTGCCAGCTTCTAGAGTATTAAAGTTAACAGATTGTCCTTTATAACTCCCCTTAATTCCGAATAAATTATAATTTGGCGCTTGTGCTAAAGCACTATTACCTGAACTCGACTCAAGAATAGCCTGTGCAATCATAACTGAGGCATAAATATCTTTGTCTTGACCAATTTGATGTGCATCTTTAGCAATAGATTTAATAAAGTCACGTGTACCTTTGTTTTCAACTACTGCTATGTCACCGTCAGTTACTTCATTACCATTAAATTGAGGTAAGGTTTGGAAGAGGTTAGTTGAACGTGTGTTGCTTTGTTTAAAGTCATCTTCAAATGATTGTGCGGGTGCTGTTTTATGTTCAAGTTCGTCTTTAGTTGGTAATTGTGGATTATTAGATGCCGTCGTATCATCATTATCTTGTTCATCTTTAGACGTGTCTGATGCGTTATCTTTTTTAGATGATTCGAAATTGTGATGCGTCTTTTTAGCATCTTCACTGTATTGATCCAGTACAGAATCTAAAGCGGATTCAGTTAAAGACTTACTATCAGAAGATGAGGCATGATTAGCGTCATCATTAGTACGAGTACTTGCATCATCCGTAGTAGATTCATGTTGACGGTCAGTGTTATCTACATCATGACTTGCTTGATGATCTGTGTCATCATCTGTGGTATCAGAAACGAAATCATCAATAGCATCTAATACTTTGCTGACGCTCGCATCATCTTTATTTTGACTAGCTGCTGATTGTTGGTTCGTCACCGTGTCATCTTGTTGTTGTGTTGAATGGTCTGTTTGATTAGCGTGTTCATCGTTTGGCTTCACATCTTGATGGTCACGATGGGCTGTGTCGGCATCGTGCTCATCTGTGATATGGTCGTCATCTGTTGATTCACTAGAACTTGCGGGTTGTTCATAATCTGAAATATCACTGTCGAAATGGAATAGTGATGCAATTAAATTTGTTAAACTAAATCCATTTTGATATAAATCAGGATTTAAAAAGTTAGATGAAAACAAGCCGCTAGATTGTGCTTCGTCAAAAATAGGAGAAAGGGGTGTACGGTAAGTATCCTGTTTGTCTTCATCACGCGTTTGATGACTACGAGATACGTTTTTGTTGTCGTCATCCCTTTTTTCTGATGACGTATGTGTAGATTTATTTTGTTCTTTATTATTATGTCTCTCTGACGCTTCTTTAGTTGGTGTCTCTGAAGAGGGACGATCTGATTGTTTGTCATTTGATTCAGACGTTTCATTCGTATGGTTATCATCTACATCTTCAGTATCATAAGTTGCTTCTTTTGATGTAGTGGATGCTTGTGTCTTAGCATCTGCTTGTGTGTCTTCAGCATGGGCAATGCTAGTTGTAAATGTTGGTAATACTAGCGTTGTAGTTAAAAAATAGATGATAAATTTATGCTTCGACATGACGCGCTTTTCCTCCTATCAAATAAATTATGGTGGTATGCGAATATATCAGAATTTGATATAATACTTATTATGGTTTTTAGTTGACCACTATCAACTAATTTCTACTTTACTCAATAAAAGTATTATACTAACTCTATAAAGAAAAAAACAATGCTTAAAATCATTTTGAGATAAAATCTTAATATTTCATTTTTAGGAGTGTGAAAATGAAAAACGCACTAAAACTATTTAAAACGGACTTGAAACGTGTGGCTAAGACGCCAGCAGTTTGGATTATACTAGCTGGTCTGGCAATATTACCATCTTTTTATGCGTGGTTTAACTTATGGGCCATGTGGGATCCATATAGTCATACAGGTCATATCAAAGTCGCTGTTGTGAACGAGGACCGAGGCGACAAAGTTCGCGGTAAGAACATTAACGTGGGTAATACGCTTGAGAATAATCTTAAGAAGAATGATAAATTTGATTGGCAATTCGTTAGCCGGGAAAAGGCAGACCATGAAATCAAAATGGGGAAATACTATGCCGGCATATACATACCGAAAGAATTCTCACATCAAATTACTGGGACATTGAGAAAGAAACCGCAAAAAGCAGATATTGAGTATAAAGTTAATCAGAAAATTAATGCGGTTGCACCGAAAATGACAGATACAGGTTCAACGGTCATTGTTGACGAAGCTAACAAACAATTCAATGAGACAGTAACAAAAGCGTTACTACAAGAAGCAAATAAAGTAGGTATTCAACTGGAAGATGAAGTGCCTACAATTAATAAGATTAAAAATGCAGTTTATGCAGCACATAATTCATTACCAGAAATTAATAAAATTGCAGATCGTATTGAATATTTGAATGATCATCAAGATGAGCTTGATAAATATGCTAATCAATTCCGTGCGTTAGGTAATTATAAAGGTGATGTTTTAGATGCACAACAAAAACTGAATGATGTAAATGCGGCCATACCATCATTGAACGAGAAAGCAAAACTCATCTTAGCACTTAATGAATATATGCCAAATATTGAGAAATTGCTAAATGTAGCTTCTAATGATATACCAGCACAGTTCCCTAAAATCAATAGAGGTGTAGATATTGCTAGTGAAGGGCTTGATTTAGCACATTCACGTCTGAACGATGCACAAGGATATCTTACAGCTGCGCAACAACGTGTAGGCGATTATCAAGAAGCGGCCAATCGTGCACAAGAGGTAAATAATCAAGCTAATAACAACTTGCGTCAACAAAGTACATCGGGATTGCCGCACTATGATGTTCAGAAGTTGAGTACGGATAGTAGCCAAGACACTGTAAACGATAATCAAATTGTGTCAGACAAAGACGTGAAGTCGATGAACAGTGCGCTTGCAGAAGCTTTACTCACACTTTCTAGTCATTCTGATACTCAAGCGAAAGCGACACAGTCAGACATCAATGCTTTGAAAACTATATCCTATGGCGTCATCGGTTCTAATCGACCAACTGAATTTAATGAGATGTTACGAAATTTAAAAACACGTCTTGAAAACAGTTCGAAAAACAACCAACAACTGATTGACGTATTAAAAGAATTAGAAAAAAGAGAACATGTCGATTTATCATCACAAATCAAACAAGTAGAAAGTGCGAATAATCGCATCAGTGATACATTGCGTTCAACGAATCAACTTATTGATGCCTTGAAAAATGGCAGTTCAGGAAAAGCAGAAGCGGTTAATGTGTTACGTTCATTACCAGATTTAAATAAAGCGTTAGGTAACTACCGTGACTTTATTAAAAATGACTTAAACAATCGTTTGTTAGTCGTATCTAATCAAATTACGCAAGAATTAAATAAAGGTCAGAATACGCTATCAGACGTTCAATCTAAGTTAAATACAATTAATCGTGTTATCATTGCGGGTCAAGATATTGTAGCGGATGGGCAAAATCGCATTGCTAATATTCAAAGCGAATTGCCGGCTTTAGAACAAACATATATTAATGCGATGCAAACGGCACAGAACTACTTCCCGACTGTAAAAGCGGATGTAGCCAATGCAGCAGACTTTGTTCGTAATGATTTACCTGAGTTAGAGCAACAACTTGCTAATGCGACAGCAACTGTAAATGCGAATTTACCGACATTGTTTAATAAGTATGACAATGCAGTTGATTTATTAAATCAAAATCAACCACGTGCGAAAGAGGCATTAGCTAACTTAGCGAATTTCTCTGAAAATCGTTTGCCGGATATTGAAAAAGATTTAGACAAAGCAAATAAAATCTTCAAGAAATTAGACGAAGACGATGCGGTGGATAAAGTCATTGATGCGTTGAAAAATGACTTGAAGAAACAAGCAGATGTGATCGCCAATCCAATTCATAAAAAACAAGTGGATGTCTTCCCAGTTAAAGATTATGGTTCAGGTATGACACCATTCTATACCTCATTATCTATATGGGTAGGTGCCTTGCTATTAGTAAGTTTACTGTCTGTAGATAATAAACATGAATCACTGAGAGACGAATTGACGAAACGTCAAATTTATTTAGGTAAAGGTGCATTCTTTATCATGATGGGGATCATTCAAACACTGATTGTAACCATTGGGGACTTAGTGATTTTGAAAGCACAAGTTGAATCACCGATACTATTTATCTTAGTTGCATTATGTGGTGCGATTGTCTTTAACACAATAGTGTATACATGCGTATCATTACTTGGTAACCCAGGTAAAGCAATCGCAATTATTTTATTAGTACTACAAATTGCCGGTGGTGGGGGTACTTTCCCAGTCGTTACAGCACCTAAGTTCTTCCAAACCATTTCACCATATTTACCGTTCACGTATGTGATAGATTCATTACGTGAAACTGTAGGTGGCATTGTACCGGAAATATTAATCACAAAAATGCTTATCCTAGCACTATTCGGATTAGGATTCTTTATTCTAGGTATCTTAGTCAAACCAGTGTTAGATCCAGTAATGCGTAAAATTTCTAAACGTGTAGATGAAAGTAAAGTTACTGAATAGACGCAAAAATGATATTTAGATAATAGGAAGTGACTGGGACAAAATTTCTAGCAAAATAGGGAGTGGGATGACGAATTTAAAAAGAATTCTATCCCACTCCCTTCTTTATTCACTTATCCTGGAACTTTATACCCAGACGCTTTGTTAACATCTATTTAGCGTTAGCTCACTCAAATTTTATTGGTTTGTACCATTAGAATTATTTGTTTTAGGTGAACTACTTGAACTTTGTGTTGAACGACTTTGAGTTGTTGTTTTGTTCTGAGTGTTCGGTTGAGAGGTTGCCGGTTGTTGTGTCGATGGTTGTGTACTTGGTTGTTGTGTTGTTTGTGTTTCTTTCGTCTTTTTCTCTGAAGTAGCACTTTCTGAACTATTTTGTCTAGAACTGTTTTCTTTTGTTTTAGATGATTGTGTTGCCGAGTTATTTGGTTGTGTCGAATAATTTTGTTGAGTATTTACATTATTGTTTGACGCTGGCTCTGATTGTGCATTTTCTCCATTATCAGACGCATTAGATTGTGATTCAGTTTGCGTTTCACTTGTTTTATCTTTTTTATCTTTTTTATCATGTTTCTCAGTTTTATGGTCATCGCTCGAATTTGAATGTTTAGTACCAGTTGCTGCAAAAAATATTGAAAAGCCTAAAGCAACAATAAGTAATAAAATGACGATACCTGCCAATACTTTTTTCAAGGTGTATCCTCCGTCCTTAATTCATTTCTTTATCTTATTATAATAAAACTTCATAAAATAGATAGTATTAACACAACTTTATAATATTAAATTTTGTTTACTAAAATTTTTGATAAATAGGTCTTAAGTACAGTGAATGTTTGTATGTATTGTGCGATAATATAAGTGAAGTGTAATTCTAATATAGAAAGAAGGACTAACATGAATAAAGTAGTTAAAACTATTGCCTCAACAACATTAGCATTTGGAACACTTTTAGGAGTGAGTAGCGCAGTACTACCAGTACAAGATACTGCCCATGCAGCAACTCAAACGAAAGGGTATTATTACGCTTATAATGGTTACGTTGATAAAGATGCTAAATTCTTAACAGATAAAAACTTTATTAACGCAATTAAGCATGACAACATTAAATTTAACGGTATTAAACTTGCTAAAACGAACAGTACAACAGTTAAAGAGAAGTATAATCAGAAATTTACTGGTGTAACGAGCGACGGTAAAAAAGCGAATAAGTTACAATTTATAGTTAAAGGTGATTTAACGTATAATCAACTTAAAAAAGCATATGGTAAAGATTTGAAAAAAGTAAAAGGCAACAAAAATGCCAAAGGTAGCGGTATTTACGTATACAAACCTAATAAAAATGGTTTAGCGGCATCATTCGTACTTAATGAAGGCAAAGTTGTAGAAGTAGATATTAGTTATGCAGGCTTTACAACAAGTAAATAACTTTAGATTTGGGAGTGGAACAACACAGTCGAAAGGAATGTGGTTCTACTCCCTTTATTTCAATTTAGCTAAAACGCAATACCTGGTTCAGTGATAAGCATCACTCATTGCGTACCACACTTACTCCACATTACAAATAACCGCAAAGTCGAGTTTCATTGTTTGTGAGCCATTCTCATTACTAATGGTGATACATCGATTCAATGAATCAATCCGACGTATATAGGCTGCAATGGATTGAATATAGCCATTTCTCCAATAACTAATCATTGCTAGTTGATGCTGTGTGAATTTATAAGTCAGTTGACGATTAATCATTTCAAATTGATCGTCTGATAAAGAAGGCATGGCAATTTTATTCTGTTCCTCAATAAAGTCATTCAACCGTTGATATTGTTCCGGCATTGTCGCAAACGGCGCCCACTTCACCATGCCACGTCCTTGAGGAATATTAGCGTCTAAATATTGTCTTGGTATTTTACGATAATCTGTTTCATATTTATATTCATCTGGCGCATTAGGATTTGGAATCATGTTAACCACCTCAACATCATTATAGAACATATGTTCGTACTTTGGAAGAGGTTTTCCACAATATAAATGAATTTTATATTTATGGCGGAAAAGTAAAAAAGACTATATAAAAGAGCCATAAGTTTAACAAAGGGGAAGTAAACTTATGGCTATAGTCATTACATAATATAACTTTTTGTGAAGGAGTTAATGGGGATGTTACTCCTACATTTAGTATAACATAATTTATATAAAAACATTATTTAACGATTTGTGAAATTTAATTTTGTATAATTTGTAACATTCACATATTAAGCACAAATGATCTTTCCTTATCAAAGAATATAAATTGTATAACCACTTTGAATAGCGTATGATATGTTTAGTTATAAAGAAAGAAGGCTATTCATTTGAGAAAATCAACGCAAACATTCGTCACTGCAACCTTGGCATTAAGCACATTATTCGGTGTAGGTGTTACCGGTACATTAACGGAAACATCTATCGCACATGCCGAATCTAAAACGATGTCAAACACAGCGACTACTAAAGCCAATGCGACATCTGCCTATTACAATTATAAAGGGTATGCGGGTCAAGACGTATCTTTTGTATTAGATAAACATTTTAAAAATGCAGTAAAAGCTGAGAATGTCACATTTAATGGTGTTAAATTAAAGCCAACATCATCGACTAAAAATGTTAAAAAATATGATCAATATTTCAGAAATGTATCTAAAGACGGTAAAACAGCATCATTACTAGATTTAAAGGTGACTGGGCAATTATCATTAGACCAATTAAATAAAGTTTATGGTAAAGACTTACAAAAAATTGATAATCATAAACATAATACAACGGGTATTTACTACTACCAACCCAATACAAAGGGAATGACAGTTTGGTTTGATGTAGAAAAAGGTAAAGTGGATCGTGTAGTAATGGGCTATAGTACCGTGAAACAAGCAATGAAAGAAACGAAATAGCATAATGGTGACGCTCCGAAAGTTGAGTAATAATGCTCACTTTTGGAGTTTTTTTGTGAAAATAAATAAAAATTATAGCAAAATTCATGAAATAGCCAACATCACGATATACGAAAAGATGATACGTTAAAGGTAAGAATACATACAGCTTTATGCTGTATAGGGGTAGAGGAGTTTATAATATGAAAAAGAGTAAACGTCTAGATCTCATCGAAACGGTAGTTAAGAATAATCGATTTAATAAAAAAGAAGAGATTGCAGATTATATTGATACACATTTTGGCGTACGTTATAGCATCACTACAATTTCAAGAGATTTAAAAGAATTAAAGATATTCAAAGTCCCAGCAGTAAGTAACCAATCGTATTATAAAAAGTTAGATAATACACAACAAATGGATGCTAAAACGAAACTACTTCATTATTACGATAATGAAATTCAAAGTATCATCATCAAAGATAGTTACATACTAATCAAAACCTCTCCTGGATTTGCACAAGGTATAAATTATTTTATTGATCGCATGAATATTGCAGAAATCCTTGGAACAGTGGGGGGCAATGACACATTAATGGTACTTACAAATTCAGAGGAAATGGCAAAATATGTTCACTATAAACTGTTTAATCATAAATATTCAAATTAATGCATAAAATATAATGTAGATTTACGTTTTGATGTTATCTATAATAGTGTGTGAAACGCTTAAAATATAATGTTCACATCTTGAGCGTTCATCGTGTTAAACGTGAAATTGATAACTGTTTATAAATACAGAATGATGCATAAAAAACTTTTTTGGTTAGACATCAGCATGTCAACATGAATGAAATATACATAATAATCACTAATTACCTAACATTATTGTATATTCAATCAAAAATATGCATTGAATAACCAAAAAGCATGAATTAACACACATTTCGAATGTGAAAACAATCACATAATTAAATCTGAAAGCGCTTTATACTCTAGTTGTAGATAAATAAAGGAGGAAATGAATATGACTCAAGGACCTATCCAAGTAAACAGTGAAATCGGCAGATTGAAAACAGTATTACTCAAACGACCTGGTAAAGAACTAGAAAATTTAGTACCAGATCACTTAAGTGGCTTGCTATTCGATGATATTCCTTATTTAAAAGTGGCACAAGAAGAACACGACAAATTTGCACAAACACTTCGTGATGAAGGTGTAGAAGTTGTTTATCTAGAAAAACTAGCAGCTGAAGCCATTGCAGATAAAGATGTGCGTGAACAATTTATTGACGATATTCTTGCAGAATCTCAAAAAACAGTCTTAGGACATGAAGCTGAAATTAAAACATTCTTTGAGACATTATCAGACCAAGAATTAATCGACAAAATTATGGCTGGTGTAAGAAAAGAAGAAATTGAACTTAAAACAACACATCTCGTTGAATATATGGATGATAGATATCCATTCTATTTAGACCCAATGCCTAACCTTTACTTTACACGTGACCCTCAAGCATCAGTAGGTAGAGGTATGACAATCAACAGAATGTATTGGAGAGCACGTCGTAGAGAATCTCTATTTATGACATATATTCTAAAATATCATCCAAGATTTAAAGATGCAGATGTACCGGTATGGTTAGACAGAAATTCACCATTTAACATCGAAGGTGGCGATGAGTTAATTCTTTCTAAAGATGCTTTAGCCATTGGTATTTCAGAGCGTACATCAGCACAAGCGATTGAACGCTTAGCACGTAATATATTCAAAGATGAATCTACAACATTCAAAAAAGTGATTGCGATTGAAATTCCAAATAGCCGTACATTCATGCACTTAGATACAGTATTCACAATGATTGACTACGATAAATTCACAGTGCATTCAGCAATTTTCAAAGAAGAAAATAATATGAATTTATTTACAATTGAATACGATGAAGCCAAAGACGACATTAAAATCACACATTCTAATAAACTACGTGAAACACTTGCAGATGTACTTGGTGTTGAAAAAATCGAGTTTATTCCAACAGGTAACGGTGATGTTATCGACGGTGCACGTGAACAATGGAATGACGGTTCAAATACATTATGTATCCGCCCAGGTGTAGTTGTTACTTACGACCGAAACTACGTATCAAACCAATTACTTCGTGACAAAGGTATTAAAGTACTTGAAATCACAGGTAGTGAGCTTGTTCGTGGACGTGGGGGCCCAAGATGTATGAGCCAACCATTATTTAGAGAAGAAATTTAAAGTATTTCGAGCAACTATAAGGACTTATTTTGAAAATACATCGCTGAGAAAGTGATGTAGCAATATAACACAAGGAGAAGGGTTTGAAGCAAAATTACCAATCAATTGAATAACGATGCTTCAAGCCCTTAATTTAAAAATAATCCTCCTTAGAAGGGGAAATGAATTATGAATGAATCAGACACAAACAAACTTGGTAAAACGTCACTCATTGGTTTAGTCATTGGTTCTATGATTGGTGGCGGTGCGTTCAACATCATTTCTGATATGGGTGGTCAAGCCGGTGGTTTAGCAATCATGATTGGTTGGATCATCACCGCAATTGGAATGATTTCACTCGCATTTGTCTTCCAAAATCTCACTAATGTAAGACCGGACTTAGAAGGCGGTATTTACAGTTATGCACAAGCTGGATTTGGTGACTTTATTGGTTTCTCAAGTGCTTGGGGCTATTGGTTTGCTGCTTTTCTAGGTAACGTAGCCTATGCAACATTATTGATGTCAGCGGTAGGTAACTTCTTCCCAATCTTCAAAGGTGGTAATACACTACCAAGTATTATCGTCGCTTCTTTCTTGTTATGGGGTGTGCACTTCTTAATACTTAGAGGTGTTGAAACCGCAGCTTTCATCAATAGTATTGTAACTGTTGCAAAGTTAATTCCTATATTCTTAGTCATCATTTGTATGATTGTAGTATTTAATTTCGATACATTCAAAGCAGGATTCTATGGCATGACAAGCGGAGGTACAGGTATATTTAGTTGGGGCGATACAATGTCTCAAGTGAAGAGTACAATGCTTGTAACCGTATGGGTGTTCACTGGTATTGAAGGTGCAGTGGTATTCTCAGGTCGTGCTAAATCGAAAAAAGACGTAGGTACTGCTACCGTCATTGGACTTGTTTCAGTCCTCGTTATTTATTTCTTAATGACCGTCTTAGCACAAGGTGTCATTCAACAAAATCAAATTGCTGATCTTGCAAGTCCATCTATGGCACAAGTGTTAGAACATATCGTTGGTCATTGGGGTTCAGTCCTCGTTAACATTGGTTTAATCATTTCTGTATTAGGTGCATGGCTTGGTTGGACATTATTAGCTGGTGAGCTACCATTCATAGTGGCCAAAGATGGCTTGTTCCCAAAATGGTTTGCTAAAGAAAATAAAAATAAAGCACCTATTAATGCATTATTAATTACAAATATTTTAGTACAAATATTCTTAGTCAGCATGTTATTTACAGATAGTGCATATCAATTTGCATTTTCACTAGCATCAAGTGCGATTTTAATTCCGTATATGTTTAGTGCCTTTTATCAATTGAAATATACAATTGAACATAAAGGACACGCTACAGTGAAACAATGGGCAATCGGTATTATTGCATCTATCTATGCAATATGGCTTGTGTACGCTGCAGGTATTGATTACTTGTTATTAACCATGTTGCTCTATATCCCTGGTCTATTTGTTTATCGTTTCGTACAACGTAATAATCATAAACCGTTAACGAAAGGTGATTATATCTTATTTGCAGTCATCATCATACTTGCAGTGATAGGTATTATTCGCTTAGCGATGGGTAGCGTTTCAGTATTCTAATAAAAAGTTTTAAAAGGTTTAGGAGTGTATCTCAATGGCTGGAAAGACATTTATCAACAACAGAGATAATGATTTAAGTGAAGGACTCAAACAATTAGCGTCTTACTTAAATATTCCAACAGGTGTCATTCAAGCATTCAAGAGTGAGTGTTTCATACGACATTACAATAAAGGACAAATCATATATTATTCATCTGATCAACCGACATATGTGTATTTGTTACTAGACGGGATTGTTTTGCGTGAAACAATAAATGAAGATGGAGACGCTTATCGTAAGCTGAATAAAGCGCAAGTATTATTTCCGTTAAATCATCTCTTTCGGAAAATGGAATTAAACGAGATGTGCACAGCTATTACACCATGCAATGTAATAGGAATACCTAAAGATATGTTGGAATATCTTTGTAAAAATCATGACGACATATTTGTTACACTGTTCGAAAAGTTAAATAACGAACTTGAACTTCTAATGGAATACAATATGGCATTAACTACAAAATTGGCGAGAGAGCGCATTGAGAAAGTACTATATTATTTATGTCATGCAATAGGATGCGATCATGATGAATTTTACGAAATTAATCATATCATGACCATTCAACTACTAAGTGATTTAGCAGGTATTTCACGTGAAACAACAGGCCATATTGTACATGAACTAAAAGAAGAGAAAAAATTAATAAAAAATGGCAAAAATTGGATGATTATAAAGTAATACAATAAGACACAAAGACCCCTTTATATAAAAAACGTTTATATTAAACTACCAAAACCGATATAAACACAATTGCTACTTTGAATCCAGGACTTAAAGTTCCTGGATACATAAGGCACCTCGTTCATTGAATTAAATGATGCGAAAGGTGCCTTATTTTTTTAAGTATTCTAATATGAAATGATATAGAAATGCAAAGTAATTTGGTGAGATGATTGAGAGAATCGCGCTTTGGTGACACCTTTGTCGAAAAAAGTGTAAAATGGATATAATGATTTATTATTAGAAGGGATGATAATGAATATGGCACTCATGACAATCAATTACTTCTCACCAGCTTTAGGTATGCAACAATCGTTTGTAGCAATCATTCCAGAAGACGGGAGTTTCTTCGACGATACATCATCGCCGAAATCGTACCAATCATTGATGCTACTGCATGGATTATCAAGTGATGCAACATCGTATACACGTTTCACAAGTATTGAGCGATATGCAGATGAACATCAATTAGCCATTATTATGCTGAATGCAGATCATAGTGGTTATGCGAATATGGCGTACGGTCATAGTTATTATGACCACATATTGGAAGTGTATCACTATGCGCATAAGTTACTGCCATTATCGACACAGCGTGAAGATAATTTTATTGCAGGACATTCAATGGGTGGGTATGGCACGATGAAATTTGCATTAACACAAGGCGAACTTTTCGCTAAAGCATCACCATTGTCTGCAGTCTTTCAAGCACAAGGACTAATGGAACTTGATTATACTGATTTCGCACCTAAAGCAATCACTGGGGAAGATACCAATATCAAAGGGACTGAACTCGATACATATCATTTAGTTGATGAAGCCGTTGACAAAGGCTTAACTCTACCTGAGTTATTCATTCAATGCGGGACAGAAGACTTCTTATATGAAGATAACCAACAATTTATGGCCTACTTGGATGATAAAGGGATAGACTATCAATATGAAGAAGGCCCAGGTGAACATGATTATGCCTTCTGGGATAAAGCGATAAAACGTACAATTGAATGGTTAGTGGAAGCATAAATAGGACCCAAAATGATTTCATCATTATACGAAGATGGCGCCAATAAAGTGCTGTCCTCGAGACTGAGACATAAATAATATGATCATGCTACTTTGCCAATTTGCAGTAGCTGACTGAACTGAGATATCGCTTAAATCAAGCTTTTCTCAGTTCTAGTCATCCTTGCGGGCGGAGTCCTAGCAAAGAGAATTTCGCTAAGAAATTCAACAAGCAAAGCAAGCTAGGAGTCGGGGCCCCAGCAAAGAGAATTTCATCAAGAAATTCAACAAGCAAAGCAAGTTGGGGTCGGGGCCCCAACACAAAAAATCACGAAAGTGATTTTACAAGCTAAGCAAGTTGGGGATCGGGGCCCCAGCAAAGAGAATTTCACTAAGAAATTCTACAAGCAAAGCAAGCTGGGGTTACGACGAATTTAAAAGAATCCTGATCCACACCCTATTAACTGTTGAATATCTAACTTGAGTGATTGACAAAAATGTAGCGACAACCTATCATAAATAATGAAAACGGTTTCATTGAAGGTGGGTACTATGGCGACAATTAAAGATGTAGCTCAGAGAGCGGGATTATCCATATCGACGGTTTCAAGGTATATGAACCATCATCCCTATATTTCTGAGGAAAAGAAAATTAAAATTCAACAAGCGATGGATGAACTGGATTATGTTCCGAATTCAATCGCAATGCAATTGCGCTCTAACAAGTCTTATACGATTGGCATTATTGTACCTAGAATTACGAATCCGTATTTCGCATACTTAATAGATGCAATTGACAAAGAAATTAAAGATACGCCATATCATACGTTAATCATGCAGACATATAATCATAAAGATGAAGAGTTACGGTTATTAAATATGTTTAAACAGAAGCACATTGCTGGCGTGATTATGGGTACGCTTGAGAATGATATAGAGGTTTTAGAACCGTATACGCAATATGGTCCTATCGTATTATCGGCGGATCAATCAACTCAGTCAGATAAAGTGAAAATCATACATACCAATCAACGTCAAACGACGTATGATGCCATTCAATACTTAATTAATAAAGGCTATCGTCATATAGCGTATTGTACAGATAACCATTACTATGATCATTGTTTCAATAAGCCTAGAAATATTGGGTTTAGAGAGGCAATGAAAGACAATGGTTTAGACATTAGACGAGAGTGGATTTTTAATAATGTGCATACGATTGAAGACGGTGAACGCATAGGGGGAACATTGCTAGAACAGGAGATGTTGCCTGATGCTATATTTACTGGCAGTGATGAAGTCGCATTAGGGTTAATTCATTTTTTAACTGAGCATCACATTGATATTCCTAATCAAATCGCGATTATGGGATATGATAACCAACCCATTTCTAGTTTATTGAAGATTCCTTTATCGACAGTGAATCAACCAGTTAATGACATTGGTAAGCAATTGATTCACTATTTATTGGCATTGCTTGAAGATACAACATTTGAAAGTAATCATGACGTATTAAAATTAAATATCGTAGAACGACAAAGCACATAAATAAAGCCTTCCATTTCGAAGTTTAAACGAAGTGGAAGGCTTGTTTTGATTTATTTAATTATTTCAATTGTGAATGGAACGACGTGGGATGTATTCTATTAATAATAAAAACAATCCAAGGACTCACAAATTTTAAAAAAAGGAAAATATTTATAACTCTCTCTCGACTTTCCAATAGATAATAAATAAATACCATACCATTACTACCAACTCTATGCCTAAACCGGCCATAATGATTAAATCATTGTTTCTCACTATACCTACAATTTCAATCATGAGTCCGATAATTCCAAACAATATGATCACCCATAAGTATTTTAAAGAATAGATGCCATATTGTTTTTGTGCTTTAATCCAATTGCGATCATTGGCCATGGATTTCTTTGTTCGATAACCGTACCAACCGTTGCGCTCGGTAGGTGGATGGCATTTAAAGATGTAACCAAAGCACCCCATAATGATGCTTAGTGGTAATAATATCATGTTATAACTCCCTATAATAATTAATAAAAATATACAATTAAATGATATATTAAACTATTTTCTTATTCAAATTGCATCGAAATAAGTAATCTACTAAAATTAAATAAAAGCTATGATTATAAAGCGTTATACAATTTATTTAAAGATGTTCTGAATATAAAAGACATTATAATGCTTCAATGAAAGAGGGCACGTATTGTGATTAAATATTATGTCAGCTGTATAATATTATTTTTTACTTTTACTATCCTTTGTGGCATGACGTTAGCCGAAGATGTGACTGATGAGGCGTCAGTGGTTGCAGTCGGAGATAATTTAATACATCCCGTTGTGTATAATGATGCGATGCAACAAGATGGCACGTTTAATTTTAAACCTATGTATTCACACATTAAGCAGGACATACAAGCACCTGATCTTGCGTTTATTAATCAAGAATCTCCTTTAGGTGGTGATGATCGCCCATTTTCTGGATTTAAGCACTTTAATACACCAAGCCAAATTGCGCAAGATGTTGTCGCAACAGGCTTTGATATGGTCAATGGTGCCAATAATCATGCCTTAGATCAAGGTGATGAAGGGGTCTTAAACCATCTTAAGGCTTGGAAACCATTTGAAGATCATGTTTTATTTACAGGTATTTTTAATTCGGAAAAGGACGCTCAAACGATACCAGTCATGACTGTAAATGGTATTAAGGTGAGTTTACTAAGTTATACATATGGTACAAATGATATGACATCACGCTATCCATATACGATTAAAACGTTTGATGAAAAGACGATTAAACGAGATGTAAGAAAAGCTAAACAACAAAGTGATGTCGTGATGGTGTCGGCCCATTGGGGGTTAGAGAACCATCATGAGCCAAATTCTACACAAAGGAAATATGCGCAATTATTTGCGAATGAAGGCGTAGATGTCGTAATAGGCACGCACCCCCATGTCATACAACCGATTGAGTGGGTGAAGAGTCAACATGGTCATCATCAAACATTGGTCGCTTATTCATTAGGTAATTTTCTGAATGGACAAGATACTGGAAATGAACATAATCAATTATTAGGAAGATTGAATTTTGATATCGTTAAAGCGCCTAAAGGTGCACACATAGAACATGTGAAGTGGACAAGTATGGTCAATCACTATCAGCAGTGGGATGAAACCGATAAAGACACGAGACATGATTTTGAAGTGTACAACTTAGATGATTATAATGAGGATTTAGCACAGGAACATGGATTAAGAAACGATAAGAAAAGTCAATGGAATCTTAAACATCTCCAAGATATAACGAAAGACGTCATTGATTCCGACTATTTAGATGAAAAGAGTATATAAATAAAGCTATACACAAGCAAGCCTGCGACAATATTAAATGTCGCAGGCTTGTTGCTTAGTAGAAGCAATATTTTTATTTATTTTGTGCTGCAAAGGCTTTTGAAATGTCGCGAAGTTTGGCTGGTGCGTCATCCCATTTCATTGTAACTTCAGTGAAGTGTAATTGCTCTGGTGCAGCGTTAATGGCGTCAAAGACGTTCTGTAAGTCATTAGAAGTCTTCACGTCATGCACAGCAACGTTATCGCCACCAAATACTTTCGGTAGCGCTTTATAATCCCACATACGGATATCATTGTACGTTTCTTCCATACCGTGGATTAAGCGTTCTACTGTATAACCATCGTTATTAATCACGAAGATAATCGGTTTGATATCTTGGCGAATCATCGTAGATAATTCTTGAACTGTAAGTTGTAATGAGCCATCCCCGATTAATAAGATGTTACGGCGATTTGGATCAGCCATTTGCGTACCTAATGTAGCTGGTAGTGTGTAACCGATAGACCCCCATAATGGTTGTCCGATGAATGTCATATTTTTCGGTAAAGCTAAATCATACGCACCAAAGAATGATGTACCTTGTTCAGCTAATAAGACATCATCATCTTTAATAAAGTGTTGCATCATGTCAAAGTAAGTTGCTTGCGTTAAGATATCGTCTGATAAAGTCATTTCATTTGTTGCTTCCTTTTCAAAAGGAGGGAACGTACCCTCATATCGATAATCAATTGTATTCAAGCCGTCGATTAAGCGAGGTAGCGTCACGTCTTTAGCAGTTGTTTCGTTCAGCTTGAAGTTATGGTGATTAAGCATAACGACGTCATCAATATCAAATTTATAAGAGAAACCGGCTGTAGCTGAGTCAGTCAATTTAGCTCCAATATTTAAAATAGCATCACTATGATCGACATAATCTTTAATTTGATCTTCTGCAATTTTGCCATCGTAAATACCAATATAATATGGATTCTCTTCGTTAAAGGCACCTTTACCTAGCGATAATTGAGTGACTGGAATGTGTGTTCGATTAATAAATTGCTCAAGTGCTTCGTGTAAGTGGAAACTGTTAATTTCATGACCTGTAATAATGACGGGTTGTGACGCAGAACGTAATTTCTCTGCAACCATATCGATATAGTGCTCAACGTTTACGTCTGGTGCTGGTATCACATCAAATGATGATTCTACCTCAATTTCAGTCATTGCAACATCAATAGGAAGATGAATGTGCACTGGGCGGCGTTCATGAATAGCAGCATTGATGACTCTAGGAATTTCAGTTGTAGCATTCTCAGCAGTAATGTATGCTTGTGCAGTCGTAATATGTTCGAACATTTTCTGATAGCTATCGAAACGACCTTCACCTAATGAGTGATGCACGTATTTACCGGCTTGTTCTACTGCTTGTGTTGGTGCACCTGTAATCGCAATGACAGGGACACGTTCAGCATACGAACCTGCAATCCCGTTAACCGCACTTAATTCACCTACACCAAATGTCGTAACAAGCACGCCTAGTCCATTGATACGTGCATAGCCATCCGCAGCATAACTCCCATTAAGTTCATTGGTTGTGCCAACCCATTCCACACCGTCATGACGCACGATGTCATCTAGAAATGCTAGGTTGAAATCGCCAGGGACACCAAATATTTTATCGACACCTGCACGATGTACTGCATCCATTAAGTATTGTCCTACACGTTGTTTCATATTCATTCCACCTTTATTTATAAATTAGAATACACTTACAATATAATTACATTAAATAATAAAGTCAATTACGTTGACCTTTTTTCGACTGTTTTTTGAAAATTGATTATAATGTGGGTAATCATTCACAAATGGAAAAGGAAAGAAGCTTATGGATAGTAATAAAAATGATTATGAACATATGTTATTTTACTTCGCATATAAGACATTTATAAAAACGGCAGATGAAATTATTGAAAAATATGACATGAGTCGTCAACACCATCGCTTTTTATTCTTCATTAATAAATTGCCTGGTATTACCATTAAACAACTATTGAAAACACTTGAAATTTCTAAACAGGGATCACATGCGACGTTGCGCAAATTAAAAGAAGAAGGGCTTATTGTCGAACAAACATCTGAAGAAGATCGACGCGTGAAACAATTATTCCCAACACCTAAAGGAAGTAAGTTAGTGGATAAATTAAATAAAGCGCAGAATGAATTAATGCAACGTACATTTCAAAACGTTGGCCATGATTGGTATGCCATCATGGAAGAATTATCGAATTACAGAGAAGGCTTTCAAGATATTCAGCATTTGAAAGATGAGTAATAAATAGGACTGAATAAGAAACAGGGCACTGCGTAGTCGTTTACGCAATGCCTTTTAATAAGGTTTATTAGAAAGTTTTACCCATTTCTTGTGCTTCAGCAATTGAAGCGGCTTTGATTTCTTCTGTTCTTTCCGGTTGTGCATTGTGACCTTCAATAATGACATTTTCGTATGAAGGGACACCTAAGAAAGTCATGATTGTTCTTAAGTAACGGTCACCACTTTCAACATCAGCTGCTGGACCTTCTGAGTAGAAGCCACCACGTGATTGAATGTGTAATACTTTTTTATCTGTTAAAAGACCTTGAGGACCTTCAGCAGTGTATTTGAAAGTTTTACCTGCAATTGAAATCGCATCAATGTATGCTTTTAATACAGGAGGGAATGAAAGATTCCACATTGGTGAAACGAACACATATTTATCCGCAGAAAGGAATTCTTCTAAGATTTCGTTGAAACGATCTACTTTTTGTTGTTCTTCTTTAGTAAGATCGTCACCATTTCTTAATTTACCCCAACCAGTTAATACATCTTTATCAATCACTGGAATATCTTCTTTGAATAAATCAATATGTTTCACTTCATCACTAGCGTGATTTTCTTTGTATGATTCAATAAATGCTTTACCAGCAGCCATAGAATTAGAAGCTAATTCATCTAATGGATGTGCTGTAATATATAATAATTTTGTCACAGTCGTGCACCTCTAATAAATTTATTTCGAAATCGATATAATTAATATATTAGATTTTCAAATTATTGCAATACTTTTGATAAAAAATCAGACCAATGGTGTATAAGATAATGAAACGTGACTTTAAAAATGAACGATTTTAAGTGTATAATATAGGTAAATTTAGATTTAAATATTTAAGAAATCTAATAAATGTAGAACCTTAAAGGAGTGACAGACATGAAGGGATTATTAATTACAGTAGTTTTAGGCGTAGCTGCATATGTTGGTTTCAAAAAATACCAAAACAAAGTAAACGAAATGCCAAATATTGAATATTAATATTTAAAACCAAGATATTTCTGTGTAGAAGTATCTTGGTTTTTTGTATACATACAATTTGTTGGATAAATCACAACGGATGTAACGAATGAAAAGGGTTATTGGTTAAATATAAGTTTTTTAAAATATAAAATAATTTATCTCAAGTGGACATATAATGACTGTTCAATATTATATAATGTACGGATAAAGAATTCTGAATCCTTTTATCGGAATTGGGGTAACACTGACTCAAATAATTATAAAAAACTACACATTGCGTATTGATGTAGTTTATTTGACACGCATTTACATGATATTTACATAAACTTAAACATATATTCGAAGTAATATTTTAAGATGAAGTGTAAAGGTTTTGTTAATTGTAAAAAATATGTTTTGTCAAGTTGAAGAAAAACAAAATTAATTCGTAATTACAAAGAATAATATTAATTATATTTTAAAATTTTGTTGTAAAAACCATGTTAAAAATATAAAATTAATATCGAAATTAGAATTTGGAGGTTGTCATGGAAAATACAGTCGATTTTACAAAAATATGGGAAATCATTAAGAAAAACTGGAAATTACTAGTGTTATTACCAATAGTTTTTTTACTTATTAGCTTAATTTATACTTTTCTAATTGCTAGTCCTAAGTATGAGGCAACAACGCAAGTTCTTGTTAACGAGAAAGAGAAAAGTGATAACATGCAAGCTCAGCAAGTACAAAGTAATATTCAATTAGTAAATACATACACTGAAATTGTAAAAAGTCCGAGAATTTTAGATGAAGTTTCAAAAGAACATAAAGAATATTCAGTTTCTCAACTTAATAAAATGGTTTCGGTTAATACTAAAGCTCAAACACAAATATTATATTTGAGTGTAAAAGCAGGAAGTAAAAATAAATCAGAGCAATTGACAAATGATGTGGCTAAAGTATTTAAAAAGCAAATACCTGTCATCATGAATGTGGATAATGTCAGTATTCTTTCAGTTGCTGACGGAACATCAACTAGAGTGTCGCCCAATATAACAATTAATATAGTAGCAAGCTTAGTCTTCGGTTTAATTTTTGCAATTATAATTATAATATTTAAAGAATTATTCGATAAAAGAATTAGAACAGAAGAAGACGTTAAACGTGAATTGGATATCCCAGTCTTAGGTTCAATTCAAAAATTAAAATAGGAGTAGAAAAATTATGGCAAAAAAAAATGAGAAGCGTAAAAAGCTACAAACACCTTTATTTGTTGAAGACAAACCTAAATCAATTGTGAGTGAAAAAGTGAGAGGGATTCGATCTAATATAATGTTTTCTGGTGTTGAAGAAATTAGAGGAATTATAGTTACCTCGGAGAAACCAGCAGCTGGTAAAAGTGTAGTATCAGCCAATATTGCTATTACTTATGCGCAGGCAGGATATAAAACATTGATTATTGATGGTGATATGAGAAAGCCAACGCAACACTATCACTTTGAAACAACTAATTATGACGGATTGTCAAATTTAATTATTGGGAAGTCAGATTTTGACAGAGCGATTAGAAGTACAAGAGTCAATAATTTGGATTTATTAACTTCTGGACCAATACCACCAAATCCATCAGAATTAATAGCATCGACTAAATTTACTAGTATACTAGAAAAGTTATTTAGTATATATGATTTTATATTAATCGATACGCCACCAGTTATATCAGTGACGGATGCGCAAGTTTATTTGAGAAATGTAGAAGACTGTGTACTTGTAATCGATACTGAACATAATAATAAAAACGAAATTAAAAAAGCAAAACGTTTAATTGAACAAGCAGATGGACATCTTTTAGGTGCAATTCTAAATAAAACGCCTAAAGAAAAATCATCAACTTATTATTATTATGGAGATGATGAAAGTAATGATTGATATACATAATCATGTACTGGTAAATGTAGACGATGGACCAAAGACGAAAGAAGATATGCTAAACCTTCTTAAACAAGGACAAAGTGAAGGAGTTACAGAGATTATCGTAACTCCACATCACCTAAGCCCTCAATTTGATAATAACTACGCGAAGGTTAATGAGAAGTTACAACAAATTATAGACTTAGATGAAGTCAAAGAATTGGGAATTACGCTACTTCCAGGTCAAGAAATAAGAATAAGCGATCAAGTTTTACCGCAACTAAGAAAAGGCGAAGCTATTGGTTTGAATCATTCTAGATATATATTGATTGAATTTCCATCTAGAGGGGTTCCTCACTATGCAAATCGTCTTTTCTTTGAATTGCAATCAGAAGGATACATACCAATCATTGCGCATCCAGAGAGAAATAAGGAAATTAGTCAAAATTTAGATGTACTCTATAATTTAATCAATCAAGGGGCGCTTGCTCAATTAACATCATCTTCATTACAAGGAATTCAAGGCAAAAAAATACAAAAAATTTCTATTCAAATGATTGAAAATAATTTGGTACATTTTATTGCATCAGACGCTCATCATGAATCTCAAAGACCATTCATAATGAAAAGCTTATACAATAACAAAAAGTTAAAAAAATATGAAAAAAACATAGAAAATTTGATTAATAACGCTAAGTACATTGTTAATGATGAGGATGTAATAAAGAAACAACCTACTCAAAATTACAATGATAGAAAATTGTTTGGATTGTTTTAAAAGGAAAGTAAGTTAAGGGGGATAGACGTGTGGACAAGTTAAGTGCAAGAGGACGTCTTCTAATATTAATTATAATAGATTCACTTATTGTAGCTTTTTCAGTTTTTATTTGTTACAACATTTTAGAACCTTTTTTTGAAGGGTATTCAAGGGAGCTTTTAATTGTTAATTCAATTGTATTACTGATTTCGCATCATGTCTTTGCATACATATTTAATCTATATCATCGTGCTTGGGAGTACGCTAGTGTTAATGAGCTTCTATTAATCGTAGAGTCAGTTACATGTTCAATTATAGCTACAATGATCTTAGTTCCAATCTTTACTGCACATCCACCGTTTTTCAGATTATATTTAATAACTTGGATGATGCATTTGATCCTTATAGGTGGTTCAAGAATTTCATGGAGAGTTGCTAGAGGATTTGTAGTTGGAAAAAAACAAAAGAAAAAACCAACGCTAATCGTAGGTGCAGGGCGCGGTGGCTCATTATTAATTCGTCAAATGTTAAGAAGTCCTGAAATGGGACTTGAACCAGTATTAGTTGTTGATGACGACCCACAAAAGAAAAAATTGACTATTGCTGAGGGCGTCAAAGTACAAGGGTCTATTGATGATATTCCAAATTTAGTTAATAAATTTAGAATTAAGCGTATTATCATTGCCATACCTACACTTAAACCAGATCGGCTTAAAGAGATAAATAATATTTGTAATAGTACTGGAATCGAGTTATTCAAAATGCCAAGTATTGAACAAGTTCTTGCGGGTGAATTGGAAGTTAATCAATTAAAACGTGTAGAAGTTGAAGATTTACTTGGACGAGAACCAGTTGAATTAGATATGGCCATGATTTCTAAAGAACTTACGCATAAAACAATTATGATTACTGGTGCAGGTGGGTCAATTGGCTCGGAAATATGTAGACAAGTATGTAAATTTGAACCAGAACGTATACTATTATTGGGCCACGGTGAAAATAGTATTTATCTTATTCACCAAGAATTAAATGCGATTTACAAGGATAAAATAGAAATTATACCAATTATAGCTGATGTACAAAATGGAGAACGTATTCAAGAAATTATGGATGAATATAAACCATATGCGGTATACCATGCTGCAGCACATAAACATGTGCCATTAATGGAATATAATCCAATAGAAGCATTTAGAAATAATGTATTAGGTACTAGAAATGTTGCTACAGCAGCTAAAAATGCAGGTGTGAGAAAATTTGTAATGGTATCAACAGATAAAGCTGTAAATCCACCGAATGTGATGGGTGCATCTAAACGTGTAGCTGAAATGGTAGTACAAAGTCTTAATGATGAAAATAGTAAAACAGATTTTGTAGCTGTTCGTTTTGGTAACGTATTAGGTTCACGCGGTTCAGTAATTCCATTATTCAAGAAGCAAATCGAAGCGGGTGGTCCTGTAACTGTTACGCATCCTGACATGACTAGATATTTCATGACAATTCCGGAAGCTTCAAGATTAGTACTTCAAGCTGGTGCACTAGCTCAAGGTGGAGAAGTATTTGTGCTAGATATGGGTGAACCAGTGAAGATTGTGGATTTAGCGCGTAACTTAATTCGCTTAAGCGGTAAAACTGAGGAAGAAATTCAAATTAAGTTTAGTGGCATACGTCCTGGTGAAAAAATGTATGAAGAACTACTTAATAAAAATGAGATTCATCCAGAACAAGTTTATGAAAAAATTTATCGCGGTAAGGTAAAGGATTTCTCAAAAGAAGAAGTAGATGCAATTATCGAAGATTTAGGTAAAGCGTTTAGTAAAGAAAAAATTCTTAAGGTTGCTAATGAATAGATCTGAATGGAGGAAATGTAAATGGCTAATAATAAAACTGCAGATGTTACTGCTATCATTCCTTATTATAGAGATAACGACACGATTAAAAGAGCGGTGTACTCTATATTAAATCAAAAAACACGCCCCAAATCTATTTTTATTATAGATGATTTTAGTAATCGTATTAGTGATAATGAAATTCTATCAGAGATAGAGAGTCTTAGCGATATTATAAAAGTGTTTTATTTACCAGTGAATAAAGGTCCTGGGGATGCTCGAAATAAAGGGTTAGAAGAAGCAAATACAAAATATGTAGCCTTTTTAGATAGTGATGATACTTGGGACAGTAGAAAAATAGAAACGCAGTTAAATTATATGGAGAAATATAATGCATTTATATCAGCACATGATTCTAGTATTGCTCATAAAAAAGTAATGGCTAATAAAAGTAACGATGATTTTTCAATTATTACTCCTAGAAAACAGTTGTTAAAAAATAGATTAGGTACTCGTACTGTTATGATGAGAAATATTGATAAATACAGATTTAAATCTGGGAAAAGGCATGTAGAAGATTTTTTACTTTGGACTCAAATAATATTAGATGGACATAAAGCAATAAAAATAAATGAATGTTTAGCTTATTCCTATAAAGAGAATTACGGTGAAAGTGGTTTAACTTCTAATCTCAGTAAGTTATATAAAGGAGCACTAGATGCTTTTCGAACATTATTAAATGAAAAAAAAATACATAAATCAACTTATTTTTTCTTAGTAGCTTTAAGTACTCTTAAACATTTGTATAGATTAATCAAAGTTGGTTTACGAAAAAGGGTTCATCAATGATGTGGATATTAAATGTTGTTTGTATAGCTTTACTTACTGTTTTACTCTCGACCAAGCTGTTTAAAATTAGATTTAGCAAAAATATTTTGAATTTTGTTTATTGTATATTTTCTTTGAATCTTATAATAAAATTAGCAAATTATCCTATTAATGAATCAACAGATGCATATACATATCAAGCTTTTTTAACAACCATTAGTAGAATGAAGTTATCGGAAGTATGGTATTTTGATAACTTTGAACTTTTTTTCAGATATTATTCTTGGATAATGGTGCAATTTTTCGATAATAATACTTTTGTAGTTTTAGTATTTATAATAAATATAATAATAATAATGGCATTGTATAATATATTTGAAGACAAAATGCTGTCGATTATTTCCATTTTTATATATACTAATGCTCCTTTGTTTTTTACTATGTCAACTAATATAATTAGGCAAGCAATGGTCATAGCATTAATATTGCTTTTATTATCTTTGAAATCTAAATATAGTAAAGTAATTTCAATAATGTTTCCTTTTATTCATTTGTCAAGTATTGTGTTTACAATATACTTCTTGCTTAATAAATATATTAAAGTTAAATGGCTCTTATTGATTACTATTATATCAGCCTTGCTATTTATAACTCATTTAAATAGCACCTTATTTTTAAGTTTCGGATATGAAAGTACTTATACTAATATGACCAGTATTGGGGTTAATAATTTAAAAAATATACAAGGAAATAGGTTGGATTTTTTTGTATTAACTACTTTAGTAACATTACTTGCTTCTTATTTATATCGTAAGAATCAAATTAATTCATATATATATAAATATATTCTAATTAGTTCGATTGTGTTTTACTGTCTAGGGTTTCAAGGGTTCTCGGATAGGTTAGCAATTTATAATTGGTGGACCTTATTAATCACTACACCATTACTAATAAAATATTTAATAGGAAGGATACATAGTATATGAAAGTTTTAATTACAGGCGTTGCGGGCTTTATAGGATCAACATTGGCAAAGAAATTAATTAGTCAAGGTTATGAAATAGTAGGTATCGATAATGTTAATGATTATTATTCTGTGCAATTAAAAGAAGACAGATTAAAGTCTATTGGTGATGAACATTTTACATTTTATAGAAATGACTTAGAAGATGTTGAAAAGGTGAACCAAATATTTGAAAAAGAGAAACCTGAGGTGGTTATCAATTTAGCTGCGCAAGCAGGTGTTAGATATAGTATTGAAAATCCAAGAGCCTATATTGATTCTAATATAGTAGGTTTCATGAATATTTTAGAAGGATGTCGTCACTACGATGTTAAACACTTAATTTATGCATCTTCAAGTTCAGTTTATGGTGCTAATACTAATAAACCTTTTAAAACAACTGACAATATTGACCATCCATTAAGTTTGTATGCTGCTACTAAAAAATCAAATGAACTAATGGCACATACGTATAGTCATCTATACAATTTACCAACAACTGGGCTACGCTTTTTCACTGTTTATGGTCCTTGGGGACGTCCTGATATGGCTTTGTTTAAGTTTACTAAGGCAGTAGTTAATGATGAAACAATAGATGTATACAATCATGGTAAAATGATGCGAGATTTTACATATGTAGACGATATTGTTGAAGCGATAAGTCGTTTAGTTAGAAAACCAGCACAACCAAATCCAGAGTGGTCAGGTGCCAACCCAGATCCAAGTTCATCATATGCACCTTATAAAATTTACAATATCGGTAATAATAGTCCGGTACGTTTAATGGAATTTGTTGAAGCAATCGAAAATAAACTTGGAAAAACAGCTAAGAAGAATTACATGGATTTACAACCAGGAGATGTTCCTGAAACTTATGCAAACGTTGATGATTTATTTAAAAATATTGACTTTAAGCCAGAAACATCCATTCAAGACGGTGTGAATAAATTTATAGATTGGTATTTAGAATATTATAAATAAAGGAGGGGGGATTCATGCTTCAATTTATATACGATCATTCTCCAATTGCTTTACAAAACATAATGGTTTCAATACAAGGTATGTTATATGAGAAACAACGATATACAAAAGAATATTATGAAGAACTCGAAAGATTAAGAGGGTGCCAAGATCCTTTTGAACTACAAGAAAAAAGAATGAGAAACTTTTATAAGTATATTAAAAATAATAGCACATATTATAATAAAAAATTATTAGATTTTAGTGATTCAATTGATTTAGAGAACTTAGAAAAATACCCTATTTTAACAAAAGAACTTGTTAGATTAAATGTTGAAGATATGGTTACTAGAGATAAGAATGATTTGATAACTTTAGGAACTGGTGGTTCAACAGGTAAAAGCTTAAAAATATATTCAAGTTCTTTAGATATGTCTAGAAAAATAGCTTATTTAGATTATTTTAAAGAACAGCATGGAGTTCACAAAGGGATGAAGAGAGCAAGTATTGGCGGGAAAAAAATTATACCAAACCATCAGAAAAAGAAAATATTTTGGAGATATAATGAGTCGTTGAATCAGCTTTTATTTTCTGCCTATCATGCTGATGGGGAAAACTTAAAGTACTATGTTAACAAATTGAATGATTTTAAACCAAAAACTTTAGATGGATTTCCAACTATATTAGAGAGATTATCAAAATATATTTTAGAGCATAATATAAAGTTAACATTTACTCCTATTGCAATCTTCCCAACCGCTGAAGCATTAACAGACGAAATGAAAGATAACATTGAAAAAGCGTTTGGTTGTCCAGTGAGAAATCAATATGCATCTTCTGAAGGTTCACCATTTATAACAGAAAATGTTGAAGGACAGCTAGAAATAGGACCTATGAGTGGTTACTTTGAACTTCAAAAAATTGAAGATAGAATATATGAGTTAATTGTGACTGGTTTTTATACTACTACAACGCCATTGTTTAGATATAAAATTGAAGATTCAGTAGAACTTTATGAAGATTTACCTGAAAATTACACGCAAAAAGATATAAAAATTAAAAGGGTAATTGGTAGAAATAATGATTTTCTTAAATCTAATGAGAGAGGTATTGTCACTAATGCACATTTATCTACTACTCTAAAGGTATTAGGAAATAGTATTATAGATGCTCAATTTATACAAGATAAATTAAATGAATTAAATATAAAATTAGTAGCGGAAAAAGATGTAGATAAAAATAAAATAAAAAATAAATTAGAAAAAGAACTTGTTTCAACTTTTGGTAAAAAAACTAAATTTAATTATGAATTTGTGGATAAAATAGAGCTTACGCAAGGTGGAAAGAAACGTTTCACTATTAATAATTTAAAATAAAGGGGTTTCATAATGGATAGAAAAATAGCTATTGTTGGATTAGGATATGTAGGTTTACCAGTAGCAGTAACATTTGGTAAAAAGCATGAAGTAATTGGTTTCGATATCAATGAAAAACGAATTAAAGAATTAAAAGATAACTATGATAGAACAAATGAAGTAACAACTGAAGATTTAAAAACTACAGATATTATATTCACATCAAATTCAGAAGATCTTAAAAAAGCTGACTTTATTATTGTTGCAGTACCAACCCCAATTGATAAAAATAACAAACCAGATTTAACACCATTGGTGAAAGCAAGTGAAACAGTAGGGAAAGAGATAACTCCTGGCACAATTGTGGTGTATGAATCAACGGTTTATCCAGGAGCTACAGAAGAAGAATGTGTACCTGTACTTGAAAAAGAATCTGGATTAACTTGTGGCAAAGACTTCTTTGTTGGATATTCTCCAGAAAGAATCAACCCAGGTGATAAAGTTCATACATTTGAAACTATTACTAAAGTTGTGTCTGGTCAAACTCCAGAGGTTTTAGAAGTAGTCGCAGATGTATATGGCTCGGTTGTAACTGCTGGTGTTCATAAAGCTTCATCTATTAAAGTGGCAGAAGCTGCAAAAGTGATTGAAAATACACAGCGCGATGTGAATATTGCTTTAATGAATGAATTAGCTTTGATTTTTGATAAATTAGATATTGATACAAACGAAGTATTACGTGCTTCTGGAACAAAATGGAATTTCTTAAACTTTAAACCTGGTTTAGTAGGTGGACATTGTATAGGTGTGGATCCGTATTACTTAACACACAAAGCGCAAGAAGTTGGTCATCATCCTGAAGTCATTCTAGCAGGACGTCGCATTAATGATGATATGTCAAAGTTTATTGCTTCTAACGTAATCAAAGGTTTATTAAAACAAGGCTTAGAAGTTCAAGGTGCGAAAGTAAATGTTTTAGGTTTAACATTCAAAGAAAATTGTCCTGACCTAAGAAATACAAAAGTAATTAATATCATCAAAGAATTAAAAGACTACGGTTTAGACGTTCATGTTAATGATGTTGAAGCAGATAAAGAAGAAGCACAAAGATTTTACAATCTAAACTTAGAAGATCAAAATGAATTACCTCAAGCAGATGCAATAGTATTTGCAGTTGCGCACAAAGAGTACGTTGAAAATAAACAAGACTATTTAAAACTTGTGAAAGATAACGGTATGGTATTAGATATTAAAGGTATAATCGAAAATGACGAAATTGGAAACAAAGGCTTATGGAGATTGTAAAAATTTCTATATAGACAGGGTGATAGTATGACGAACAAAAAAATATTTCATCTAGTGACGGTTGCTAAGAGTATCAATTTGATGAAAGGTCAAATTGAATATTTGAGAGATAAAGGTTTAGATATCCATGTTGTATCTTCTGAAGGACCGGAACAAAATACGTATTCTTCTGATATTACACATGCAATAAACATGGAAAGAGAAATATCTTTGAAAAATGACTTAAAATCATTAATCAATATGGTTAAACTCTTCAAAAAGGAAAAACCTTATATTGTCAATTCAGGCACACCTAAAGCTGGTTTGATTGGTACACTTGCAGCATTTATAACACGTAGACCCGTCCGTATTTATACTGTTCGAGGACTGAGATTAGAAACTATTTCAGGGCCTAAGTATAAAATTCTTTATGCAATGGAAAAGTTAGCAATGTATTGTTCTACAGATATAATCGCTGTATCTGAAAGCTTAAAATCTAAAATTGTAGAATTAAAATTGGCTAATAAAAGCAAAATAAAAGTTTTAGGTTATGGTAGTTCTAATGGGGTCAATCTTGAAAAGTTTGATAAGAAATTCAACACTATTCCAAATGAATTGCAAGAACAACTTTTAGGACACTTCGTCATAGGGTTTGTAGGAAGAATTGTAAAAGATAAAGGTATTAAAGAAGTAGTTGAAATGTTTAAAATGCTTCAAGCTAAGAACTTAAAGGTTAAACTTTTGCTATTAGGTAATCCAGAGAAAGACAATTCCATTAGTGCCTCAGATTATCAATATTTAGTAGACAATAACGATGTTATATTGGCAGGTCATGTTTCACAACCAGTTAATTATTTTAACCATATGGACGTATTAGTTTCTCCAACGTATAGAGAAGGATTTGCTAACGTTAGCTTAGAAGCACAAGCTGTAGAAGTTCCAGTTATTACTACACGAGCTACTGGAGCGATAGATACGATTGAAGATAATCAAACAGGATTTTTAGTTGATGTTGGTGCAAGTAAAGATATTGCAGATAAAGTTGAATATTTAATTAATAATCCAGAATGCAAAATTCAATTGGGTGCTAATGGAAGACAATGGGTGGAAGAAAGATTTAGCAATGAAATTGTTTGGAAACACTTAGAAACAATATATAAAAACAAACTTCCTATTTAAGATAGTATATCAAAAGGAGGGATGAGTTATGATTAAACGTTTGTTCGATATAGCTGTTAGTGGTACAGGATTAATATTATCAGCACCTATCACGCTCACTGCTACTATAGTTATTGCGAAAAAATTAGGGAAACCAGTTTTGTTTAGACAAATACGTCCAGGTCAGTATGGAGAGCCATTTGAAATCTACAAATTTCGTACTATGTCGGATAAAAGAGATGAAAAAGGAGAATTACTTCCGGACGAGCAACGTATGACACCTGTAGGAACATTTATTAGAAAATCAAGTATTGATGAATTACCCCAGTTAATAAATGTGTTAAAAGGAGATATTAGTTTGATTGGTCCTAGACCTTTATTAATGGAATATTTACCCCTATATAATGATGAACAAAAGAAACGACATAATGTTAAACCAGGAATTACTGGTTGGGCGCAGGTGAATGGGCGTAATGCAATTACTTGGGATGCAAAATTTAAGTTAGACGTGTTGTATGCTGAAAATCAATCTTTTAAATTAGATATGTACATTCTTTATAAAACAATAATTAATATTTTAAAACGTAAAGATATTAATGCGCCAAATCATGTAACTGCTGAAAAGTTTAGAGGTAATAAGTGATGAGTAAACCAATTATAATCATTGGTAAAGGCGGGCATTCAAAAGTTATTAAAGATATAATTGAAACGACGCAACAATACTATATCGTTGGTTATCTTGATAACGCTATCAATGAATATTACACAGAAGAAAATATATTTTACGATAGTTTAGATAACATAAAACAGTATAAAGATGACTATTTATTTATTATTGCAATTGGAAATAATCATGTTCGTAAAAAGTTATTTAATCAATTAGAAATTAAAATTGAGCAATATGCAACATTAATACATCCAACAGCAATTGTGAGCCCAAGTGCTCGAATTGGTAACGGAACTGTCGTGATGCCAAATGCAGTAGTAAATGCTGATTCAATAGTAGGAAAACATGCCATAGTGAATACTGGAGCAATTATAGAACACGATAATCAAATTGGTGATTATGTTCATATTTCACCTAATGCAACATTAGCAGGTGGTGTTAAAGTCGGTGATGCGTCACATATTGCTATCAACGCAGCTGTTATACCACTAGTTGAAATAGGTAAAAGGTGTGTTGTGGGCGCAGGAGCAACAGTCATAAATAATGTTAAATCAGAATCAACAGTCGTTGGAACGCCAGCCAAAATTAAGGAGTGAATATAAATGGAAGAAGAAAGAATATTCTTATCTAGACCACATATGGGTGGTACGGAGTTAGATTACATACATGATGCATTCGACAAAAACTGGATTGCACCATTAGGTGAAAATGTTACAGAGTTTGAGAATAGTATTAAAAATTATGTAGGAGTTAACGCAGCAGTTGCAGTTGGTAGCGGAACTTCTGCTATTCATTTAGCTTTAATTGAAAGTGGTGTTCAAAAAGATGATATTGTATTCTGTAGTTCTTTAACGTTTAGTGCTTCAGCTAACCCTATTATTTATCAAGGTGCTATCCCTGTCTTCATTGATTCAGAAATGGATTCATGGAACATGTCACCAGATGCTTTACGTAAAGCATTTGAGAAGTATGCCGAAAAAGGAATCAAACCCAAAGCAGTTGTAGCAGTTAATTTATATGGTCAATCAGCTAAGATGGATGAAATTAAAGCGATTTGCGATGAGTATAAAACTACTTTAGTTGAAGATGCAGCTGAGTCATTAGGTGCAATTTATAAAGGACAAAAAAGCGGTACTTTCGGAAAATATGGTACTTTCTCATTTAATGGAAATAAAATCATAACTACAAGTGGCGGTGGAATGCTTATTTCAAATGATGAAGAACATATTGCACATGCCCTTTTCGTATCTACACAAGCGAGAGATAAGGCACTTCATTATCAACATAGTGAGCTAGGGTATAATTATCGATTAAGCAATATTTCTGCTGGCATTGGAAGAGGACAAATGGAAGTATTAGATCAGCGTATTCAACGTCGCCGTGAAATATTCGATAAGTATAATGAAGCATTTGGTAGTATTGAAGGTTTTGACTTCCAACCAGAATTACCTGATTCGAAATCAAATCGTTGGTTAACTGCATTAACAATTGACGAAAGTAAAACAGGATTTAGCGCATTAGATTTAATTGATGCCTTACAACAAAATAATATTGAAGCACGTCCTGTTTGGAAACCAATGCACCTTCAACCATTCTTTGAATCTTATGACTATATAACGAGTGGAAATGATAATGGCGCATATTTATTTAATCATGGTGTATGCTTACCATCAGGTTCTGATATGACAGATTCACAACAAGATCGAGTGATTGAAATTATTAAAAGTCTATAAAAAATGAGTGATCAATGATTATGAAAAAAAAGAAATCAACTACTTTTAAAGTAATTATAACAATTCTTATTGTTTTATTAGTCCTTATTGTTGTTGCAGCTATTTTTATCTTTACAAAATTACATTCATTAAATAATTCGATTAACGAATCTTTAGATAGGGAGCATTCGCAATTAAGACATAAGGCTGCTAAAGAAGGGGATCCCATGACAGTTGTACTTTATGGTATAGATGATGATGCTGAGAGACAACAAGAAAATCTCGGTCAACGTAGTGACTCTATTGTATTAATGTCAATTAACCCTGACGATAAAAAAACTGTAATGGTAAGTGTACCCCGTGATACACGAACTAAAATTGTTGGACATGGAACTACCGAAAAAATCAACCACGCTTATGCCTACGGAGGTCCAAAAATGGCTGTAAATTCATTGGAAAATTTAATGGATGTACCAGTAGATCATTATATAGCTATTAATATGGATGGTGTTAAGACGGTAGTGGATGAATTAGGTGGAGTTGATGTAACTAGTAACGCAACATTCAAATTTCATGAGTATGATTTTGTAAAAGGGGAAAAATATCATATGAGTGGAGATGAAGCTTTAAAATATATGAGAAGTCGTAAAGAGGATGGTGCAGGGGGCGATGAAGGTCGCCAATTACGTCAACAACAAGTGATTACTGCAGTTGCAAGAGAAGCATTCTCTGTTAACTCAGTAACAAAATTGAATGGTTTATTTAAAGCTGCTCAAGATAACTTGAAAACGGACTTAAGCTTCGTACAGTTAAATCGCTTCAAATCTGATTATGATAAAGCACAAGACAATGTTGAACGTTTAACAATCAATGGTCAAAATGCGCTTGGCGATGACAATTTGTATTACTTCTATCCAGATGAAAATAGTTTGAAAGAGGTAAGAAAGAAATTATATGACAATTTAGATTAGTGTTACAAATTATGAAAATACGGTTAGTGACAAAATAGCACTAACCGTTTACATATAAACTATATGAAAAGGGGCATATGATATGTGTGAAGAAAGTTGGTTAAATAGAATAGATGATAGTATGGTCAAATCCTTTTTTTTAAATCAATCTAATATTGAAAAAAATGAAGGATTTAATACAGCATTATCATTTGGAACTGCTGGTATAAGAGGTAAATTTGGCTTAGGAGAAGGAAGGTTAAATAGATTTACTGTCCAAAAAGTAGCTTTAGGTGTTGCAAATTATGTAGCTAATGAGTTAGAAAATAAACAAGCAGTAATTCATTATGACACTAGACATCTTTCCAAAGAATTTGCTGAAATTATAGCTAATACATTATCTCAATATAAAATTAAAGTTTATATGCCAGATACATATAAAACCACACCCGAATTATCATATAGTGTGAGATATTTGAAAACAGGTATAGGTATTATGATAACTGCTAGTCATAATCCAAGGAATTATAACGGCATTAAAGTCTATGGGAGTGATGGAGCGCAACTCTCAACAGATGATTCTGATAAGTTAAGCGAATATATCAATAAGCTAGGCAATTCTCTTATCGTTGATAATGAATTTAATTTCGAATTTAATACTGAATTTATAAAAACATTACCTATTGATGTAACAAATAATTATTTTGAACAAATCATTGAATTAGTAGAGTATATACCAAAATCAGATTTAAAATTAGTTTTTAGTAGTTTACATGGTACAAGTGTGCCAGTGGTTCCTCAATTATTAAATCAATTAGAATTTAATAATTATTATTTAGTAGAAAATCAATGCGAACCTGACCCTGATTTTAACTCAGTAGATAGTGCTAATCCTGAAGATAAAAGAGCTTTTGAACAAGCAATTGATTTAGCAAATAAAATTAATGCAAATTTAATAATCTGTACAGATCCAGATGCAGACAGACTTGGAATTGTTGAACGTGATGATAATGGTGATATTCACCATTTTAATGGAAATGAAATTGGTGCTTTATTACTTAATTATAGAATTAAACAGACGAAGCATTTAAAAAACAGATTAATGATTCAATCAATTGTAAGTAGTGAATTGGCTAAAGACTTAGCTGAATTTTATGGAATACAAACTAAAGAAGTACTCACAGGGTTTAAGTATATTGCAAAAGAACTTAAAGATTTAAATGAAGAAAATAATTTTATATTAGGATATGAAGAAAGTTACGGTTTTTTAGCGAGTGACTTTGTAAGAGATAAAGATGCTATACAAATTGTTCCATTACTTATTAGTTATGCATCAGAATTAAAGAATAATAATAAAACTCTTTTCCAAGAATTAGGTGAAATTTATCAAAATGTAGGTTATCGTAAAGATAATTTATATTCTAATACATTTGAGGGGTTAGAAGGGAAAAAGAAAATTTTAAAAATAATGGATAGAATGAGCGTGCCAACTTTGACAACTATTGCTGGTTTGGAAATTCAAAAAATTGAAAATTATGAAACTGGTATTAGATATTTTATCAAAGAACACGTGACAGAACCAATTGAATTGCCTAAAGCTAAACTTATAAAAATTTACTTTAAGGAAGGATTTATAGCATTAAGACCTTCTGGTACAGAACCTAAAATTAAATTATACGTGTCTTTAAAAGTGAAAAATTTCGATAAAGTAGCCGAAAGTATAAATAATGAAATTTTTGAAATATAATTAGTAGTAATTGAAAAAAAGACATGGAGTTATATGGGGAAACTATAGAGATTAAATAACATTTAGTTGTTTAATCTCATTTTTTGTACTTTGATGAGAAGAAATTCATTTATAGTGATTATGTTACTTAACTTCTTTATGAAATGCTTTCGAGCAATTTTTTAATATTCCATATACAAAATTGACTGATGATTTTTAGTCATCAGTCAATTTATTGTAGAGTCGATTTAATTATGAAATTAACCTCTCGATATAGATTAAGCGGATAAATAATCTATAACTATTAATATCAGAGGATTTTACAGGTTTATAAAGATAAAGATTTTAGATAGTCTTTTAACTTGTTTGAAATAGAATCATCTTTAAGAGCGTATTCTATTGTAGTTGTAACAAAACCAAATTTTTCTCCCACATCATATCGATTACCTGAAAAATCAAAAGCATAAACATTTTTTGTATCATTATTCATGCGTTCAATTGCATCGGTTAATTGAATTTCATTACCTGCCCCTTCTTTTTGATCTTTTAAATAATTGAAAATTTCAGGGGTTAAAACGTATCTGCCCATAATAGCTAAATTCGATGGTGCTGTACCTTGAGCAGGTTTCTCAACAAATTGTTTAACTTCGTAACGACGTCCTTCTTTGTCTAAAGGATCAATAATGCCATAGCGATGTGTAACATTCTCTGGCACTTCTTGAACGCCAATCACAGAGTGACCTGTTTCCTCATATACATTCATTAATTGTTTAATAGCGGGTTCATCTGATTCTACAATGTCATCACCTAAAAGTACCGCAAATGGCTCATCACCGATGAATTGGCGAGCAGTATAAATAGCATGACCTAATCCTTTTTGTTCTTTTTGACGAACGTAAAAGATATTGGCTAAATCTGTTGAGTATTGAACTTTCTCAAGTAAGTCTGATTTACCTTTTTCTTCAAGTACCATTTCTAATTCCTTTTGATTGTCGAAATGGTCTTCAATCGCGCGCTTATGTTTGCCGGTTACTATAATAATATCTTCAATTCCTGCACGAGAGGCTTCTTCCACTATGTATTGAATAGTGGGTTTATCTAAAATAGGAAGCATCTCCTTAGGCATCGCTTTTGTTGCTGGTAAAAATCTCGTTCCTAAACCAGCTGCAGGAATAATAGCTTTTTTAATTTTCATAACTGAATTTCTCCTTTTCTAAAAACTAAATATATTTTTTTATAATTCTTAAACGGCTCATTATCGGCTTAACTAAAATAGCAATAATTAAAAAAACAATTATATATTCTACATAGTTTGGTAGATTAGCAAAATATATAATTAAAGCAATTACCATAGGTAAATAAAATAAATATTTAACTTTCATATTAAACTTTTCACGAACCACTTTAGCAAATGATAAAGATAGTATTAATTCAGTTAAAATTGCACTTATAATAGCCCCATTAATACCTAAAAGTTTAATTAAAATTAAATTAGCAATAAAGTTAAAAAATGTTACAATTAACTCTACTTTTATTCTTTCTTTCACGTGATCATCATTTGATAAAACGGTACCAATACTTATAGATAATAGTCTAAATGGTATGATAAATGCTAAAATTTGTAATATTTCAACACTTCTTAAATAACTTTCGCCAAAGAATGTTGTTATAAGAATTTTTGCTAGTAAATATATCAATAAAATTGCGACACTCGATAAAATAATTAACACATCTTGAAGGTTACTTAAAAGTTTTTTGAATTCTTCGAGTGAGTTATACATTAAATAGAGTAATTTATGAGCTAATAAACGTTGGTAAATTGCGGTTGGTAAGATAAATATAGTATTTAAAAATAAATAAGCAAGACCAAAGTATGCAGCACCTTTGGAATCTAACCATATACCTACATAAAAAGTATTGCCTTGTGTATACATTAAAAATGTAATACTTAATAAAGCATAGGGAGTTAATTTCCTTAAAGTTAAAATTAAATCAGTTTTTTTGAAAAAGTTAAAATGGAATAAACTTTTAGAATACTGTATAGCATTGATAATTAAAATTCCTAAGGTAACTAAAATTACAATAATCGAATAACCTTTAAATAATTTTTGAAATAAAAAAGCACCTAAAATTAACCCGCTCACTTTAAGAAGCGGAATAATTAATTGTAAGAAAGAAACTTTTATAATTTTTTCTCTAACTTGAATATAACTGGTTATAATTGCAATACTATTTGTTAATACCATCATTAAAGTAGAACTAATTATAAACAGTAAATAATGACTAAAATTGATCCACCCAATAAATAACATTAAAATTATTGATAGAATGTTCATTAGTATATATATTTTAATGATATTTATTGCGGTAATTTCATCAATAAAACCTTTTTTAGATTTTAAAAAGATATAATATTTATTAATACCAAATAAACCTAAAACACTTAAAATATTCATTATAGAGATAATAGATAAATATGTACCTGTTTCACTTTTACCATAGAAATTTGCCAAGATAAGCTGAACTGAAAAATTAAGTAATATGGAAAGAATTTGACTAAATAATAAAGAAAAAGTTTTAATCATGATGTTTAATTACATTATTTAAATTTTCAAGTTCAGCTAGAGTTATATCAAGAAAATATGAAGGATCTTTTCGATTCTTACATTTCTCAATGATGTCAGTTAAATTTTGGCGATTATTATCTAAATTTTTATAACGATATTCTTGATTAATTGTATTTAAGAATTCAGTACATTTTGAATGATACTCATTTAATATAAAAGGTATATTATAAGCGTAAGCTAGAATACCTGAGTGTAACCTATTCCCCATTAAAAAGTCAGACTGAGAAAGTTTATTAACCAATTCCTTAGTATTTCGTGTATATTTGTGTAAATTGGTTTTAATACCATTTTGTTTTAGAATATTAGCTATTTCAGTAGATTTATCATAATCATTAGGGTTAAATACTAATACATTAACTTCAAGTATATCTTTTTTATTTTCAATTAAAAAATTAATATACTTTTTCGTATATTCAGTATAATTTTTTGAATCAGAGATATTAAGGCTTATTATTTTTTTAGGATTGTTGTTTTTGTGGTTAGCTTTAAAAATTAAGGGGGTTAATATTGCTAAATCAAATGTGAATTTTGTATTAGTTGATAAATTTAAAGATTTTTCGTCTCTAACTCCTGCATAATTAAGCTTATTCACAAAATTTATTACTTTAGTTTTTTCAGTTTTATTATTAAATGGGCCCAATGATATAGAAAAAAGTGAAACTTTTTTTCTTAAAAATGGTAGTCTATTTAACAAATATTTTAAATCAGTTTTGCGAGATATACTTTCAAAAGTAGAACCACCCCAATATATTATTTTATTGGCTCTAAAAGCATAAAATAAATCATAAAAATTCTTTTTAAATTTGTTGGATATTAACTTTCCGTTTATACCATAAGGCAATTCGTAACCATGAATTAAATAATGTAAATTATATTTTTTGCAAAACCAATCAATAGTATGAACGAAAATATCATCACCAATATTTTTAAAACCATAATAGCCTTTGAAAAAAACTTTCATATTCTTACACCATTTCCTATATAATTTATTGTAAAATTAGTTTTCTACAATAAATTATATCATGTTAATTACATACATTAATATTCTTTTGTAAGATTTATTTTGAGTATTTTTTAAAAATATAAGCTTACATAAATAAAAGTAAATC
>NZ_JAESMI010000031.1:0-27707 GCF_017893095.1 Staphylococcus sp. GDX8P80P
CATTATCTTCATGCTCAAGTATGTGACAATGGAACATGTATGTCCCAGTATTTTTAAAAACCACTTCTATTTTGGCTTTTTGTCCAGGTTCCAGAGATATAACGTCTTTTTTGCCTCTCATATCTTCTGAAGGTTTCTTCCCATCCACTGATAAAACTTTAAATTGCGTTCCGTGGATATGGAACGGGTGCTTCATACCACCCATTTTATCTTTGACGTTTTCAATTTCCCAAGTTTCTTTCTGGTTTACCTTTTGTGTGAAATCTATTCTGTTAGGATCGAATTTTTTGCCATTAATAGTAACATTATCGTCCATACCTTCTAATTTGATTTTTTTATCTACTTTTGGAGTAGTGTCTTTGTTAGTACTTTTTTCTTTGTTAATAATTGGTAAAATTACTGTTTCATCATTATCAACAAGATTGACTTTTTCTTCTTTCATTTTAGATAAATCTATTACTATTTCTTTTCTTGCTGAAGGAGCTAAATTAATTTCTTTTAACTTTTTAGTCTTTTCTAAATGGCCGCCTTCTGAAGCAATATATTCAAAACTTTGATTATTACTTAGCTTAAGATTTAAATCCCGAGCATTGGAGCCATTTAAAAGTCTCAAACGTATTTTTCCTTCTTTTGTTGTTAATTTAGGATCTACTTTCCCATTCACAAGGACTGTATCACCTTGAGTACCATCTTCATCTTTCGTTTTTGTATAATTTAATTTTTTAGATACAAATGTTTTATCTTGGATTATTATAGGCAAATCATTTTTCCCATAATTGCTAGGATAATTATTCTTTTTGTCATCCTCTATATATAATAACCCTGATAAACCATTATAAACTTGTTTAGCTGTATTTGGGGAGGGGTGGGGATGATACCATAATGTAGCAGCCTCTTGTTTAACCTCAAATTTTATTGTTTTTTCTTTTCCTGGTTTTATAACTTGAGAAGGGCCTCCATCCACTTTTCCATCTATTTCTAACCCATGCCAATGAAATGTTGTATTTTCATCTAAGTTGTTGACTAACTTAATTTTAACCTTATCTCCTTTTTTTAATTTTAAAGTTGGCCCAAGTAAATTTCCATTGTATCCTAAAGTGTTAGAGAAATTACCTTTGTAAAATTCTGTCTTTCCTTTCTGCGCTTTTAATGTATAACTTTTATAACCATTGTTATCTTTTTTAGGATCTAAAACTTTGGGAAATGTTATTTCATTTTTTCCTTGTGAAGAATTCAAATTTTTTCTTTCGTCATGACTTTTCATATCCATCATATCATTTCGCTTTTGATCATTTTCTTTCATGTCCATCATGTTGTGCTTACCTTCTGCAAAAGTATCATTAGGAACCATAAACATTATAGAAAATAACGTAATTAAAATTGTGAACATTTTTTTATACATTATATTTACCTCTTTTATTTTAATTTTAATGTAAATGCATTAATTGCTACGATGATCGTACTTAAAGACATAAGTATTGCACCCACAGCAGGTGATAATATTAAACCAATAGAAGCTAATATACCAGCTGCAAGAGGAACTGCAATCACGTTATATCCTGCGCCCCACCATAAATTTTGAACCATTTTTTTCATCGTATTTTTTGAAAGGGACAAAAAATTGATAATATCAGAAGGATTACTTTTAACGAGTATGACATCCCCCGATTCAACAGCTACATCTGTCCCTGCGCCAATTGCCATACCAATATCTGCTCTAATAAGGCTTGGCGCATCATTGATACCATCACCAACCATCATGATTTTGCTACCATTGCTTTGATAATCTTGGATAATACTTTCTTTATCTTCGGGCATCAATTGCGCGTGGACATCACTAATACCTAATTCTTCAGCCACTGTTTGTGCCACTTCTTTATTATCGCCTGTAAGCATGACTGGCGTAATGTTTCTCGATAATAAATCCGAAACCATTTGTTTTGAACTTTCTTTAATTTTATCGCCTTGTGCGATAATACCAATAACTTGTCGGTCATGAATTAGATAACTAATAGAATTCCCTTGTTGAGCGAGATTCGTAAATTGTTCTTTATTATAATCAAAATTGCTTTTATCGAGATAAGAAACATTCACTATTTTGAGTTTTTTATTATCAACTGTGCCTTCTAAGCCTACACCTGGAATATTATTAACTTCTTGAGGAGTAGCATATGAAATATTTTTGCCTTTAGCAAAATCAACAATACCAGTGGCAAGTGGATGATTAGAATTACTTTCTAATGAAGCAAATAGACTCAATATTTCTTCATTATTTAACTCGTCTGTAAAACTTTCATAGTGATTCACTGAAAAGTTACCTTCAGTTAGTGTCCCAGTTTTATCCATCATGATGTAATCAATGTGTTGTGCGATTTCTACAGATTCTCTGTTTTTAATGATTAAACCATTATGTGCGCCTATAGAGGTAGAACGTGCTGTAACTAAAGGTATTGCCAAGCCTAATGCATGTGGACAAGCAATGACTAATACGGTTACTAGCCGTTCAAGTGCGAAATCGACGTTGTTTTGAATAAGCATCCATACAATAAATGAAATCAGGCCAATACTTACTGCAAAGTAAAACAAATAACCTGCGACTTTATCAGAGAGGAGTTCAGCTTTTGACTTATCATTTTGAGCTTGGTTAACAAGACCCATAACTTGAGATAGGTAGCCATTTTCACCCGTAGCAGTCACTTTAACTTGTACTGTACCTGAACCATTAATTGAACCTCCAATAACATCATCATTATGAGTTTTATGAACTTTTTTTGATTCGCCAGTAACTAATGATTCGTCAATTGATGTTTCTCCTTGAACAATGATTCCGTCTGTGGGTATACTTTCGCCTGCTCTGACTTCCACAATATCGTCAATATGAATATCTGATATTTTAACTTCTTCTCGTTGATTATTATCAATCAGCTTCACTGCAGTATTAGGTAAAAGTTCTGCCATTTTCTTCAGTGCATTGCCTGCATTACCTACTGCGTTCATTTCAATCCAATGACCTAATAACATGATTAAAATTAAAGTCGCTAATTCCCAGAAAAAGTCCATTGTATGTGTGGATGAACCACTGAAGTTATTCATATAAAAGGCGTATAAACTATAAATATAAGCTACTGAAATACCTAGAGCAACAAGCGTCATCATTCCAGGTTTTTTAGTTGAAATTTCATCTTTAGCCCCTGATAAAAATGGCTTTCCTCCGTAAAAGAATAAAATTGTAGCAAGAATTAATACAATCCAATCTGACCCTGTAAATGAAATTTGAAACGGTAATTTAACTCCCATCATGGGCGATAAAATAATAATCGGTATCGCAAAAATCAAAGAAATAAAGAATTTACTTTTAAAATTTCCATGATGGTGATGTTCATGATTACCATGACTAGTGTGATTTTCATGTTCTTGATGACTATGATGCTCATGATTTTGGTGTTTTTTGTTATTCGACAAAATTAAACCTCCTAATTTTATATTTTTAAAGATAGTAATAAGACAATTTGAGTATAACATATACGGTATAGGGGTATATACCATTTGACTTTTTTATTTTGTAGTGTACAGTGTTATTTTACTTGCTATATGAGAATGTTTTAACTTTATAAATAAGAAAGAGAAGTACAACTAATATTAGTTGTACTTCTCTTTCTTATTTATAAAACAATTTGAATAATTGCAATAATAATTAAAATACTGATAATCCACTTTTGTACAAAACTAGGGACCTTTTTACCTAATTTTAAACCTAACGGAGCGAAAATAATACTCCCTATTATTAAAAATAACGCATCTTCTAAAGGAATGTAACCTTGTATAAATTTAATGATAAAGGCGCCAATTGAAGATATAAAAGCAATTACTATACTATTAGCAACTACCGTATTCATTGGTAATTTGAATAAAACTAGCAATATAGGAATGATAATAAAAGCGCCGCCTGCTCCAACTATACCTGAAATGATACCAACGAAAAGACCCACCATAACTAATAATGGCTTGTTAAAGGAAGATTGATCTAAACTCGGTTTTATGTTAATAAACATTAAAATTAATGCGAGTAAAGCAATGATAATATATATCGTATTTACAAATGTAGCATTAAATAAATTTGCTAACAGTCCACCTAACATGCTGCCTATAATCATGCCACTACCCATGTAAAGCACTAATAGTGGCGAAAATTCTGGTTTTTTTCGCGCTTTTAATGACCCACTTAAAGTACTGAAAAAGACTTGACTGGAAGTAAGTCCTGATGCCATGTATGCACTGTACGCAGGAGCGCCAAATAGTGGTGGTAATAATAAAATAGCTGGATAAATAATGATGGCGCCACCTATACCTACTAGACCCGAAATAAAGCCTCCGAATACCCCAATAAGTAACATCATAATAATAGTTGAAATATCCATTATTTACTTTTTACCAATAAGTTAACGGCTTCATTAATCAATTCTTCAGAATTTTCACCATTATCCTCTGCTGCTTTTACACATTCTATTAAATTTTCACTAATGATAATTCCCATCAAACGTTGGATTGAACTTTTTGATGCACTGATTTGAGTAATGACATCTTTACAATCTTTTTCTTCTTCCATCATTTTAATAACGCCATTGAGTTGTCCTTGTATTCTATTAATACGATTAATCATTTTTTTATCATAATTCATAGTTATTTCCTCCACTTTTAATTGAATAAAGTCATAATAAACGATAAAAGTAAACATGTCAAATACCCCCTACCGTATTTGACATAATATAAATAATTAGTTAATATACCCGTATAGGTATTTATTAGGAGGTTAATATGAAACAATATAACGAAAATCATATCAATAATTTCAGTAAACAAGAATTAGAAAAATTGGGTGCACAAGGTCAACTGATTGACGTTAGAACACAAGAAGAATATGAGCTTGCACATATAAATGGTGCGATATTACATCCTGTAGATAAGATTGAATCGTTCAATAAAGATAAAAACACAACCTATTTTGTACACTGTAAAAGTGGTACCAGAAGTGCTAAAGCGAGCGAATATTTAGCTAAACAAGGCTACGACATTGTTAATTTAGACGGTGGCTATAAAGCATATGAAGCAAAATACGACGATGATAATACATTCGAAGAAAATACTAATGTAGAAATTAAAGCAGAGCGTAAACAATTTAACTATAGTGGTCTTCAATGTCCAGGTCCAATTGTAAACATCAGTAAAGAAGTGAAAAATATTGAAGTAGGCGAGCAAATCGAAGTTACAGTCACAGATCCTGGATTCCTTAGCGACATTAAAAGCTGGGTCAAACAAACTGGTCATACTTTAGTTAAACTTGATGAAAGTAATAATGGAATTAATGCTATCATTCAAAAAGAAAAACCAAAAGACTTACAAGTGAATCATACTGCTAAAGGTACGACAATTGTACTATTTAGTGGAGAGTTAGATAAAGCAGTGGCAGCAATGATTATTGCAAATGGCGCTAGAGCTGCAGGAAGAGATGTAACTATCTTCTTTACTTTTTGGGGACTTAACGCGTTGAAAAAAGCGCAAACAGTTAACGTTAAAAAGAAAGGTATCGCAAAAATGTTTGATTTGATGTTGCCAAAAACACCTTTGAAAATGCCACTATCTAAAATGAATATGTTCGGTTTAGGTAATATCATGATGCGATACGTAATGAAAAAGAAAAACGTTGATTCATTACCATCACTCATTAATCAAGCGATAGCTCAAGATATTAAATTAATCGCATGTACCATGAGCATGGATGTCATGGGTATTACAAAAGAAGAATTAAGAGATGAAGTTGAGTACGGCGGTGTAGGCACTTATATAGGTGATACTGAAAACGCGAGTCATAATTTATTTATTTAATTAAATCTATCAAAATAAGGAGTTCTTTATATGTTTTTCAAACAATTTTACGATAATCATTTATCTCAAGCATCTTATTTAGTTGGCTGTCAACGTACGGGAGAGGCAATAGTAATTGATCCTGTTCGTGATTTAACAAAATATATGGAAGTTGCAGATAGCGAAGGTTTTAAAATTACACAAGCTGCTGAAACACATATTCACGCTGATTTTGCTTCTGGAATTCGGGATGTGGCAAAACGTTTAAACGCCAATATATATGTATCTGGCGAAGGTGATGATCAATTAAGTTATAAAAATATGCCGGAACATACAAATTTTGTTAAAAATCAAGATATTATTCAAGTAGGTAATATTAAATTAGAAGTCTTGCATACACCTGGTCATACCCCTGAGAGTATCAGTTTCTTACTCACTGATGAAGGTGGCGGCTCAAGTGTTCCAATGGGTTTATTTAGTGGTGACTTTATTTTTGTTGGTGATATCGGTAGACCTGATTTACTAGAAAAATCAGTACAAATGGAAGGTACTACAGAGATTGGTGCAAAACAGATGTACCAATCTATAGAAGGTGTTAAAAATTTACCAGATTATATTCAAATATGGCCTGGACACGGTGCTGGAAGTCCTTGTGGTAAAGCATTAGGTGCCATACCAATGTCTACGCTAGGTTACGAAAAAATTAATAACTGGGCATTTAATGTAACAGATGAATCTAAATTTGTTGAAACATTAACATCAAATCAACCAGCGCCACCCCATCACTTTGCACAGATGAAAAAAATTAATCAGTTTGGTATGAAAATGTATCAACCATACAACGTTTATCCTAGTTTAGATAATGAAAGAATAGCATTTGATCTTCGTAGCAAAGAAGCCTTTCACGGTGGACATACACAAGGAACAATCAATATTCCTTATAACAAAAACTTTATTAACCAGATCGGTTGGTATTTAGATTTTGAAAAAGATGTAGATTTAATCGGAGATAAATCTACAGTTGAACAAGCAACGCATACTTTACAATTAATTGGTTTTGATAATATAGCAGGCTATCGTTTACCAAAATCAGAAATTCTAACACAATCCATCCACAGCGCTGATATTACTGGCGAAGAAGCAAATGTACTCGACGTACGTAATGAAGAAGAGTGGAATAATGGGCACTTAGATCAAGCAGTCAATATTCCGCATGGTAAATTATTAAATGAAAATATTCCATTTAATAAAGAGGATAAAATATACGTACATTGTCAGTCAGGTGTTAGAAGTTCAATCGCAGTAGGTATCTTAGAAAATAAAGGATTTGAAAATGTCGTGAATATTAGAGAAGGCTATCAAGATTTTCCAGAATCATTAAAATAATTTAAGGGTGTGGAAAAATGAGTAAGTATTATCAAATTGTTATTGTAGGTGGCGGTACAGCAGGTATTACCGTGGCATCAAGACTATTAAGAAAAAATCAAAGCTTAAAAGGAAAAATAGCAATTATAGACCCGGCTGAATATCATTATTATCAACCGTTATGGACTTTGGTTGGTGCTGGGGTATCGAGTTTAAAAAGTTCTCGTAAAGATATGAAAAGTGTTATGCCTGAAGGTGTTCAATGGATAAAAAATGCTGTTTCAAGCTTTCAACCTGAAAACAATAGCATTATTTTAGGAGATAATTCGGTCGTTAGTTACGAATTTTTAGTGGTAGCCCCTGGATTACAGATTAATTGGTCTTCTATTAAAGGATTAAAAGAGAATATAGGTAAAAATGGTGTTTGTTCTAACTATTCACCTAACTATGTTCGCGAAACTTGGAGACAAATTTCTAAATTTAAACAAGGGAACGCGATTTTCACGCATCCTAATACGCCTATCAAATGTGGAGGCGCACCTATGAAAATTATGTATTTAGCTGAAGATTATTTTAGAAAACATAATATCCGTTCTAATGCTAATGTGATATACGAAACGCCAAAAGATGCTTTATTTGACGTAGGCAAATATAATAAAGAATTAGAGAAAATTGTTGAAGAAAGGGATATAATTGTCAATTATAATTATAATCTTGTTGAAATTGACGGAGACAAAAAAGAGGCTACATTTGAACACATTAAAACAGACGATAGAAAGACAATAGATTATGAAATGTTACATGTAACACCACCCATGGGTCCCTTAGGTGTACTTAAAGAAAGTACACTTTCAGATAGTGATGGTTGGGTAGATGTTAACCCAACCACATTACAGCATAAAAGCTACTCTAACATATTTGGGCTTGGTGATGCTTCAAATGCACCTACTTCCAAAACAGGAGCAGCAATTCGTAAACAAGCGCCTATAGTTGTTAATAACCTATTGCAAGTAATGGATAATGAAATGTTGACGCATCATTATGATGGTTATACTTCGTGCCCTATCGTTACCGGGTACAATAAATTAATACTTGCCGAGTTTGATTATAATAAAAAACCAAAAGAAACATTGCCTTTTAACCAGGCCAAAGAACGAAGAAGTATGTATATTTTTAAAAAAGATTTATTACCTAAAATGTATTGGTACGGTATGTTAAAGGGTCTTATGTAAATAACAAGAGTGTACAGAAAATAACCATTTTCTGTACACTCTCTTTTTATGTCTAAATAAGTATGTATTACATAGAATTATGTGTTCAAAAACCCAACAAAAAATCTATGTTCACAAAAGACCTTGTGATTAAGTTATGGTACACTGAAGATGTATATAGGAGGTTTGTATTTTGAAAATAGGTTATGCAAGAGTTTCAACTGGATTACAAAATTTAAATTTACAGGAAGATCGATTAAATACACATGGTTGTGAAAAAATATTTAATGACCATATGAGTGGTTCAAAAAGTAAAAGACCTGGTTTAGATAAAGCAATTGAATTTGCGAGGTCAGGAGATACCATTGTTGTTTGGAGACTAGATAGACTAGGACGTAACATGGAGGATTTAATCACATTAGTGAATGAACTTAACGAACGAGGCGTGAGTTTTCATAGTTTAGAAGAAAATATAACGATGGATAAATCAAGTTCTACAGGACAATTATTATTTCATTTATTCGCAGCATTTGCAGAGTTTGAACGGAATTTAATTTTAGAACGTTCTTCAGCTGGACGAATTGCAGCTCGTGCCAGAGGACGTTATGGTGGAAGACCTGAAAAATTGAATAAAAAAGACTTAAATTTACTCAAAACACTTTATGATAATGGCACCCCCATTAAAACAATTGCAGAACAATGGCAAGTTTCACGTACAACAATTTATCGTTACCTCAATAAATTGGAGGACAAGGAAGATGAAAAACAAGGAGAAGTATCTAACTAATTTTTCTGAAGCCAAACGTAAAAAAGCTACTCAAAAGTACAATATTATAAAACCTTTTATCCTAGGCGAACAATCTTTATCAAGTATTTCTAAAAGTAAAGGGATTGCGTTAAGCACCCTTTATAGGTGGAATAAGTCATATAAAGAACAAGGACTTAAAGGACTAATCTATGCGACAAGAGCTGATAAAGGAACACGTAAAATAGAACCAAAGATAATTGATGAAATTGAACGCCTTGCGCTTATGAATAAAAGAAATAGTATAGCCACAATTCATAGGAAAATCACTAATTACTGTAAAGAAAATAATTTTGATATACCAAGTTATAAACAAATTTATAGTGTTATTAAAGCAATGCCTAAGTCTGTTATTGATTTCTCTCATCAAGGTGAAAAATACTATCAAAATAAGTACGATTTAATACAAATTAGAGAATCCTCGAGACCCAATGAAATATGGCAAGCAGACCATACTTTGCTAGATATCTTTATATTAGACCAAAAAGGTAATATCAATAGACCGTGGCTAACTATAATTATGGATGACTATAGTCGTGCAATTGCAGGCTATTTCTTAAGTTTTGATGCCCCCAATGCTCAAAACACAGCATTAACACTACACCAAGCAATATGGAATAAGAATGATACCAACTGGCCAGTGTGTGGTATACCCGAAAAATTCTATACAGATCACGGAAGTGACTTTACCTCAAATCACATGGAACAAGTCGCTATTGACTTGAAAATAAATTTGATGTTTTCAAAAGTTGGTGTCCCTCGTGGTCGTGGAAAAATAGAACGCTTTTTTCAGACAGTTAACCAAACTTTCTTAGAACAACTGCCTGGATATATAAACAATAATGATACTCCTAGTAATCTAATAGATTTTCACAATTTTGAAGAAAAACTACGTTACTTTTTAATTGAAGATTATAATCAAAAAGAACATAGTGCTATTCATACCACGCCTATCAGTCGTTGGAATAGTAATCACTTTTTCCCTAATATGCCAAGTAGCTTAGAACAACTTGATTTATTATTGTTGGAAATACCTAAATCTAGAAAAGTTCATTCAGATGGCATTCATTTTCAAGGTTTTCGATACAGTAATACTAATCTAGCAGCTTATGTAGGTGAATATGTACTGATTCGTTATAACCCAAATGATATGGCTGAAATACGTGTGTTTTATAGAGATGAATTTCTTTGTACTGCTATATGTCCAGAAATAGCTGATTACTCCATAGATATAAAAGACATACAGCACGCTCGTAGTCAGAGAAGAAAACACTTAAAACAAAATATTGCTAGTCCAAGTACCACAGAATTAATTAAGGAAGAAAAAAATTGTGGTTATTCACCTCAAGAAACGACTAAAAACGTCAAAAAATTAAAGAGGTATCGTAATGACTAAAAATCAGAATTTTATTGAAACGAAAGAGTATAAACGGTTTGCTGAATTTTGTGACGCTTGCATTAAATATCAATATATTGGTATCTGTTATGGTCAACCTGGAGTTGGGAAAACTTTATCTTCAAGATATTATACAAATTGGGATACAATCGAAAAACAAGTTAACCATAGAGGTTGGGAAGATCTAGCTAGTAAAACGACCGATGACATACTATCGGTGGATAAAATATTTTATACTGCACCAGCAGAAAAACAAACTAAATTAAGGAATGATTTATATAGTATTACTGCAAGCATTGATTTGGGTCAAAAATTACATGTTGTAAATAAGTATGGACATGAACATAGTAAACATTATAGTGATATGTTTAAATATATTGATTTAATTATAGTAGATGAGATTGATCGCCTTAAAGTGCAACATTTAGAGCAATTAAGAGCTATTTATGATGAACATAATTTAGCAATGATATTTATTGGTATGCCGGGCATAGAGAAAAAACTATCTCGTTATCCTCAACTATATTCGCGCATAGGTTTTGCGCATGAATTTGATAATCTAAGTAAAGATGAGACGCATCATATATTAGAATATAAGTGGCAAGATTTAGGATTTGATTTAAAACTCGAAGACTTTACTGATTATGAAGCAATAACGACGATTATTAAAATCACAAAAGGGAATTTTAGGCTGATTCATCGTTTATTTGCGCAGATAGACAGAATTATGGATATAAATGGTTTAGATAAAATAAGTACAGAAGTTGTAGAAACAGCTAGAGATAGTTTAGTTATAGGTATTCGATAATAGAAAAAGCAACGCATTTTAATATAGTGCGTTGCTTTTCTCATTTATTAGGTAAAGTCATTCTCATATATCGAATAAAGTGACACGCAACTAAAACGTATGATTAGGGTGTATATTAATTATGAGGTGAAAATCAATGATTGTTGGCTACGCGAGAGTATCTTCTATAGATCAAAATTTAGAAAGACAACTAGAAAATTTAAAAATGTTTGGTGTTGAAAAAGTTTTCACAGAAAAACAGTCTGGGAAATCTATTGAAAATAGACCGGTACTTCAAGAAGCACTTAACTTTGTGAGAATGGGGGATCGGTTTGTCGTGGAATCGATTGATCGTTTAGGTCGTAATTACGATGAAGTGATTCATACTGTTAATTATTTAAAAGACAAAGAAGTTCAATTGATGATTACTAGCTTACCTATGATGAATGAAGTAATCGGCAATCCATTATTAGATAAATTTATGAAAGACCTAATCATTCAAATATTAGCAATGGTTTCAGAACAAGAACGAAATGAAAGTAAACGTAGACAAGCACAAGGTATTAAAGTTGCGAAAGAAAAAGGTGTATATAAAGGGCGTCCGTTACTTTATTCAGCGAATGCTAAAGATCCTCAAAAACGTATTATTTATCATAGAGTTGTAGAAATGTTAAAGGAAGGCACAGCTATCAGTAAGATTGCGAAAGAAGTGAATATAACAAGGCAGACTGTTTATAGAATTAAACACGACAATGATTTGGTTTAATAAACTTTGTTTCAATGCAACTGAGAGTTTCTCACAGCATTCTAAAACACATATTAATCTTCTATTATGAGATTTTAACAATGAAACAAAAAAAGAGAGATTAAAGATTCTCTCTTTTCTCAATAAGTAAAAATTAATACACATACATTTTTGTATGTGTATTAAACATTCCAAATTCAAACAGTATCTCAAAAACAAGCGTTTTCTTCGAAATTTCAAAATATAATATTTTAGAAAAAAGTATTCTAACTACTCATTTAAGTCAAAATTAAGGTGATTACGTATATTTATAAATTATTTTGATTTATTATATTATTATTTTCAATGAATTCAAACCATTTATTTTTAACACTTTGTTTTGAAAACTTCTCTTCAATTTTTTCTATACTTTTTTTACTCATAACTTTTAGGACTTTTTCATTATTTTTTAGATATGATATTTTTTCAGCTAATTCCTTTATATTGTCTTTGCTAATAATTAAGCCATTTTTATTATTATCAATTATTTCTTGTGGGCCATAGTTAAAATCGTAAGAAATTACAGGAGTTCCGACAGCCATACTTTCCAAAATACCTAATGAAAATCCTTCAGTTTTAGAGGTGGTTATAGAAAACAATGATTCATTATATATTTCTAATGGATTATTAGTATAACCTTTAAATATAATGTTGTTTTCCAGTTTATTTTTTTTGACTAAGGATTTTAAATTTTCTAATTCATCTCCATTTCCATAAATTTCCAATATAAATCCAGGATCATCATTTTTAATTAGGTTTATTGCTTTAATTATATGATCAATTTGTTTTAATTTAACTAACCTAGAAATAACCACAGCTTTGTTTTTTCTAATGATATTATTAATCTCTTTTGAAGGTAAAGTCTGTATACCGTGTGGAATAACTTTTACTTTTTCTGAATAACCATAATTATTTACAATATCCTCTTTTTGTTGGCTTGTTAATACTATTAAAGAATTTATACTTTTAAGATTTTCTAAAGAGGGCATTACAGTTTTAGCTATTTCACCATTTGAGCTTAAATGGTTACTATGCAATCTTACATTCTTACTAACGTTTTTATTTTTTACATCAATCATAATATTATCAGTATTTCTTGCGTCAGAAATTATAATAGGATTGGTATCATTTTTAATAATTTGTTCTATAAAATGTGTTTTTAATTGATTATCATTTTTAAATGAGTGAGTTATTTCATTATTTTGCACTAGGTTAATTCTAGTAGCTCGTCCATTTTCAGGATTGACCCATTTACTCATATAACAGTTACCTAAACTATTATAAAATATCATTTGTCTTGGTTTATTAAAATTATAATCCATATATGATACTTTTCCAACATATCCTTCGTATGTATAAAATTCGGATTTTAAACGATACCGAGAATCACTAAAATAATCTATACCTCTTATTGATTTATCTTCTCGAAATGTAACGTATTTTTTATATAATCCATTTTCATATAACCTAATTGCGTTATTGTTTAGTTTTTCGACAATTGTATTATTATCGATTAAACTTGCATATGTATTATTATATTTTATAGTACTTTTTTCGTTTCTATAATAATCATACATATTAATAATTTTTACTTTTCTATTAAGATTGTAAATGTTATAGATTTCTTTTATAATTTTTGGATAATCTCCATTATAATTAAATGTCAGTATATTTGTATCATACCCCAAATCGCTTAACATGCTCGCTTGTTGTAAATGTGCTTTAGTGAGCCCTCCTCTACCAATATCTAAAGAATTAATTAATAAATATAGTTTTTTCAATTTTGTACCTCTTTTCTATAAAAGTTTTTTTGCTATAACTTTTCAAGGCAACAGCTTATGTATTATAGTTAATTATATTATATGCGTAATATTTATACAATTTTCATGGAGGTCAGTACATTGACAAACATAATACAAGAAGGATCTAATCTTTATATTTCTTTTAATAAAACAAACAAACAAATTAACAAATTGTATTTAAAAAATGAAGTTAATTCTATTTACTATGAACCAATAGACGATGACTTTAACTTTAAAATTGATTTAAATGAAGTAATAAACGTCTTTAAACATTATGAAACGAATAAAATATATTTAGTTGTTGAAGAATCAGATATTCTTTTAACCACTCAAAAAAACTTAAAAGTTAATAACGCGCAAACTACTGTAAGTAATTTATCAGAAGTAATAGATGATGAATATACAATCCATCCTTACATTACAAAAAATGGGTTTTTACATCTTTCAATGGCTGAATATACTCCTTCAAAAGTTTATTTTTCTAGAAGACATATCGATTCATTTAAATTCAACAACTCTGAAGCAAAAATTGAAGGGCAATTTTCGCTTGTTAATGCGACCTTACAAAATGCTTATCTTGTTATAGGAACACGTTTTACAAAAAGAAAAAGAATGATTGATTTACCTATTAATATTATTAAAAAAACTAAAAGATTAACTTACGTAAATTTTTCATTAGATGCTTACCAAGAACTCATTGAATTTATGAAATATCCATTTGAAAATGGTGATGTAATTGATATTTATTTAGAAATTGAGGTTCAAGAATCAAAAGTCCCTATCGAAGTCAAGTTAGGCAACCCTAGGATAATTGCAGAACGTTTTCTTAAAGGAGAAATTATCACTGACTATGAGGGCGAAATAATCTCTATTACCCCTTATTTAACTATGAAAGGACGTAATCTTTCATTTAGAATTAATAGATATACAATAGATAGTTATCTAACTTATATCGAAAATTTAAAAAAACCTAACTTGAAATTGCCGTTCCAAAAAAATCATCAAAAAGTTTGGGTTGTTGGGGAAAAATCTTATAAAGCTCAAGATAATGGTTTTCATTTTTTTAAATATATGCGGACACATTATCCAGAATTACCCGTGTATTATATTATTGAAGAAGATTCTAACGAAGCCCAAAATGTTCTTCCTTTTGGTAATGTCATTTATTACAAATCCCCAGAACACTTCAATATTATGTTACAAGCCGATTATATATGTACAACACATCATCCAGAATTAATATTCCCTACTAATAGTGCAATTTATTCTAAAAAAATTAAAGCTACTAGAGTGTTTTTACAACATGGTGTATTAGGGACTAAAAATTTATCAAATATCAATGGTAATCAACTGAAAGATTTCAATGTAGACCTTTTTATTACAAGCTCTGAGAGAGAAAAGCAGATTGTTGTTAGAGATTTGAAATTTGATAGTGACCAAGTTGCTGTGACAGGTTTAGCTCGTTTTGACAATCTTTTTAATCCAAAAGTTACAACTAAAAATCAAATTTTAATCATACCAACATGGAGAGATTGGTTAACCAACTGGGAACAGATAGAAGATTCAGAATACCTAGAAAGAATAAATCAATTATTAAATAGCTCTAATATTAAAAATATCGTAGATAACGGAAATGAAGTTATTTTCTGTCTACATCCTAATATGCAACCTTTCATTGAATTGTTTAACGTTCCATCGTATATTACAAGCGTTAAACAGGGCGACATCGATGTTCAAAAACTAATCCAAGAGAGTAAATTAATGATAACAGATTATTCAAGTGTTGCTTTTGATTTTAGCTTTTTAAATAAACCGGTCCTTTATTATCAATTTGATAAAGATAAATTTTTAGGTAAGCAACCTTCACATCTTGATATAGAAAATGAATTGCCTGGTACGATAGTTAATAATCAACAAGATTTAGAAAAACAACTAAAAAAGATGATTATGAATAATTATCAAATCGATAAAAATGTTGAAATGAAAGCAAATCAGTTCATAAAATATCGTGATCAATACAACAGTCAAAGGATATTTGAAGTTGCTCAAAATTACAAAACAACTAATCGATTAAAGAGTAAATTCAAATATGATATTTTGTCTCAACATTTATTCAAACGCTTTAGGAAAAGTAAGAAATACTTTAACGTTATGGATAAATATAACTCAGCCATTTCCAAAGTAGTTCCAGTTAAAAAGGACTTGGTTGTGTTTGAAAGTAACGTAGGTAAATCTGTGAGCGATAGTCCGAAAGTTATTTACGATAAATTAAAAGAATATAGTGATGCTTACCAAATTGTTTGGGTAAGTAATCAACAATTTCCATTTAATGATCCTAATGTTATCACAGTAAAACGTTTATCACCGGAATATTATCATTATTTATCCCGTGCAAAATATTGGGTAAATAACCAGAACTTTCCACATTATATTACAAAACCTAAAGATACAATATATATCCAGACATGGCATGGCACTCCACTTAAGAAAATGTTAAATGATGTTGAAAGTTTTGAGGGTAGAGATGCTAACTATAAAAACCGTGTCAACAATGCAATTAAATATTGGGATTATCTGGTTTCACCAAGTCCATACGCATCTAGTTGTTTCAGATCAGCCTTTGAATTCCACAAAGAAATATTAGAAGTTGGCTATCCACGAAATGATATATTTTATAATGAGGATATAGCATATATTAATAATAAAAAAGAAAAAATCAAACAACGTTTAGGTATTCAAGATGAACGTAAAATTATTCTATATGCACCAACTTTTCGTGATGATGAAGTTAATAAAGCTAAAAAACATATCATTAACTTACAAATTGATTTGCAAAAAATGAAAGAACAACTAAGCAAAGACTATATTTTAATTCTAAGACCACATATTATTATTAGTAACGCTTTACAGTTAGATAGTTCTTTAGATAATTTTGTGATTAACGGCAATAGATATAATGATATCAGTGATTTATTCTTAATAACTGATATTTGTATCACTGATTATTCTTCTGTAATGTTTGATTTCGCTAATACAAAAAAACCCTTGCTATTCTTTACTTATGATTTAGAACACTATAGAGATAGTTTACGCGGATTTTACTTTGATTTTGAAAATGAGGCCCCTGGACCTCTTATAAAAACAAATGACTCATTAATAAAATCTATTAAAAATATTGAACAAATTCAGCAACAATATCAAATGAAGTATGAAAAATTTTATGATAAGTTTTGTTCATATGAAAATGGAACAGCTGCTCAAAGTATTGTTCACAAATTTTTTAAATAGTATATAATTATTCTATTAAATAAAATAAAATAAAAACAAGCATAAATCATTTTTAAAAATGATTTATGCTTGTTTTTATTTTTCTATTTCGTGAATATTACCTTCAATATCTTTAATTAATCCCATTTTTTCTAATAAATCTTCTTCAGATTCAATATCGATAGAATCATAGGAATTAGCTTCTTTTAAACCTTTATATCTTATCAAATAATATGTAACTATTACAGGAATTATTAATAATACTTTTTTTTTCATTTATATCCTCCTAAAACCATAATTAATATAAAATAATTGTATCATATAAGCAATTATATAATTTATGTACAATGCGTATATTATCTTCTAACAGTTAACTCAAAAAAATATATTCTATGTAAAACTCACGATAAAAATAAAATGAGCCTATTCAATAATGAACAGAATTGTGAAATCTATTATGACTCATCATAACCATACTTTAAATAATTAGTTAACATATTCAAAGATTATCAGAAGTTTCTTTCATCACTATAAAAGGTGTATCAAAGATTTATACCCCCTTGATACACCTTTTACATTCATTTTTAATTACCGAAGAATCGACTCCAAAATCCCTTTTTAGATGGTTCTACCTCCCTATTATCATCAGGATCACTCTTCGTTTCTTCAACGAACTTATCCTCTTTTGTTAATTCATCTGTACTGTCATTCTTTTTCTCTTCGGCTATATCCTTGTAATTTACTTCTGTTGGTTGACGCTTTGTTTGTTGTTGGTTGATATTTTGCGATTCTTCAGTGAAAGTTGCTTCTTGCGGATTAATATTTTGTCTATTATTCGTCGCTGTATCAAAAGAATAATTAAGCTGTCTTTCTTCTTCTAATTGGCTTTCTAGTTTTTGAATTTTTTTATTGCTTTCTAATGCTAAGACTTGCTGATTTTCTAGAAGCCTATTAAGTGTATTTATTTGTTCTTTATCTCTACTTGCCTGTTTCTTATATATGTCTAGTTGAATATATAACTGTTTTATTGTTTCATCTTTTACAGGATCATTATTTTCAGAATTTTTTTCATTTATTTTGCTTTCAACGTCAATGCTCTTTTTTTGATTTTTTTTTATTCTATTTACTACTACAATCTCATCTTCACTAGATAAGTAATTTACGTTATCAATTTTCTGAAATTTCACATTTGCTTTTTTAGCATTATTATAAACTGTCATTTTTGTCACATTTAGTTCGTCAGCAATTTTCTTCATACTTTTCATATAATAGCCTCCGTATAACTATATACGGTATTTATTATGCGTTATATAGTTATTATACTTAATACATCAATACTTTTATACTTATACATAAAAGGTATACATATAATTATACGAATACGATTTATCATCTTTATATACTTATTATATACCTTTTATACGTGCTACAATAGCTTTCTTTATATAAAATCCCATATCACTATATAAAAACAATATATAGCTTTTTATTATTCTTACAAGATATATACATTAAATATATATAAAAAATGTAACAAAGATTTGAAAAATGTTATTATAAATAGAAAGAAGCCCAACTACGGGAATAGTTAGGCCTCAATGGTAATAAAAAAGTTGTTTTTTGTATAGTTGTTGTATTCATATTATATATATTAAGAATTATTAGCGCAAGTCTAATACATATATACTTACTTATGACTTTTTATTACCTCTTTTAAAAATTTGAATATGAAAGAGGTTTTTGTATGTCTAATTTTAATATTAAAGAAATCCAAAAAGAAAAATTCTATCGATTGCCTAAAGTATTTTTTACAAATCCTAAATATACTAAATTGTCTAATGATGCAAAAATAACTTGGTCAATATTAAGAGATCGTTTAGATCTATCTATAAAAAATAATTGGATAGATGAAAACGGAGATATATTCTTTATATATACTAACGAAAAGTTAAAACAAATCCTAAATATTAGCAGCCCAAACAAATTATCTAAAATAAAAAAAGAATTAACTCAAGCTGATTTGTTTAGTCAAATCAGAGTGGGATTAAATAAACCAAATAAACTATATCTAAAAAAACCTGAAGTAACAAAAGCTGATGTATATTGTATTACACAACAAGAAAATGACGTAGAACAGCAGTATTCTACGGATGTATCAAATTCATACATCCAGAAATATGATAATGATACATCAGGAAATATCAAAATGATACATCATGATATATCAAAAAGATACACTAATGATACTGATTATAATGATACTGATTATATTAAGACTGAGAGTAATGATATGTATGATTTGAATGATAAGAAATTAACATATCCTAGTAATCACACAAACCATTCAAATCACTACTATTCAAAATTTAATGATGAAGCTTTAAAGTTTCAATTATTGGAAGAACTACCGCAAAGTATTCAAACTTATTTAAGTAATTTTTCTGTAGATGAAATTAAACTTATTAAATCTGTATTATTAAAAGCCAAGAAATCCTTTAACAATTCCATTGATACATATTACTTATTAGAAGACGTTGAAATAGAAATACTTCATGTTCTTAAACGCTTTAAAGCCATGCTTATTCAAAAAAACGAAACCGTTGAAGCAATGCAAGGATATCTCATGAAATCTCTTAAATCTGAATTTGCAGAAGTACATACGTTGAATAAGCGACGTGATAATTTACCAATCACTTCTTTATTTAATAGTTAATTAGAATATGGTTGGCCAACTTTATATTCAAGGAAATGTAATTAGGTACATAGATGGGACTAAAACTTTTCAGCTTTAGTCCTATCTTTTTATAAACAATTATTATTCATTGTAACTACGGCCAGCACTTTCTTTTATTAATCATATTAGTTATATAGTTCATCATCTACACCTTTTAATTTTTCAATTTCATTTTCTCTTGATCCTGTTTTTTACTTGTATAAGTATAATAAAACTAATATTTTTGATACTATTTTCAATTACTTGTCTATTCTCTTCTTCAAGTGAAAAAACCAAGATTTGTAGGTCTGATCAACTACTTCTTTTTAAATTTATTTGGCTTATTCGTATTAATATAGTTGGAATATATCCTTAACAATTCTTCTGTTTCATCAGGACTTAAATGCTCACATTCAAAATATTTTTCAAGCATTGCACCTTTTCGAATCAGTCTATGTGCTCTTTCTTTTCTATCTAAATTTTTTAATCTATGTTTTGTTAATTCTGCTTTTTCAATTTCAGCATTTATTTTTTTGAGATTTTTAAAATCATTCATCGTATCACTTACTATTCTGGTTAATTTTGTCTTCTGTTAAATTTTCGTTGTTCCCGTCGCTGCTATTTTGTTCGATATCTTTATTAAATTCTTCAATGACTTTATCCATAATTTTATACAATTCATCACTAGAGTTGATCATATTTAAATCAAGTTTGTTTAAAAAATAACCACCAATTTTATTAGTTAGTTGTGCTTCTTGTTGTTTCTTTTGCTCTTTCAGTTGTTCAATTTGTTGTTCTAATTGACTTAATTTCGTAATATCTGTTTGTTTGATTTTAGACATTAAAAAACTCCCTTAGTTTATCTATATAAAGCATACCATAATTCATTGGGTAAGTCGCTTATTCATGGTATAATATAACCAGTTCTTAAGATACTGCCCATTTACATGCAAATTAAAAATTGTCATAAAAATGGGCAATCCTATGTGTTGATTGTTATAGTTCCCACAGGGGTGTAAATAAAAAAAGAGAGGAGGTAAAATCATGGAGAAAGGTTACTTTATGTTAAGAGTGACTAACATTAATCGAGCAACTAAAAATATCGTTGCATCAGCGTCTTATCGTTCTGATGAAGCATTATATAGTGAACGAACAGATGAAAAAATTAAGTTTAGAAATCATAAAGTAAAGCCTGAAATCATGATTTTAACCCCTCAACATGCACCTGATTGGACTAATGATAGACAGCGTTTGTGGAATGAAGTCGATAAAGTTGAAAAGAATAATGCGAAAACGAAAAATCCTAGATTAGCAAAAGAAGTATTGTTAAGTTTGCCTAATGATTTTGATAGAGAGGTGCAAACTGAATTAACAAAAGATTTTATAAAAAGTGAGTTTGTAGACAAAGGAATGGTGGCTGATATTTCAATTCATAGAGATGATATGAACAACCCACACGCTCATGTTCTACTGACTCAAAGACCTTTTAATTCAGACGGTACTTGGGGAAAAAAGACAAAAACGAGAACACAATATGATGAAAATGGTAATGCTATTTTAAATCAAAATGGTAATAAAGTGAGAAAACAAGAACGTTTTGCCGACTTTGATTTCAAAGAAGTTCGTAAGCATTGGGAATTAAAATTAAACCAATATTCAGAACGGGAACAAAGTTTAAGACGATATGATAGTCGTTCTTTTGAAGATCAAGGTTTAGAAAAAATTGCCGAAATTCCACTGACAAGAGAAGAATATCGATTAGAAAAAAATGAACAAAAACGTTGTGAAAAAGAGGGCGTTGAGTACCAACCCGTTACTTATTACGGACAAAAAAATGAACAGATTAGACAATACAATCGTGGCGAATTATCAGAAGTATATAATGATAAAGAGAAAGAACAAGCACAAAATGCAATTAGATTACTTGTTCAAAACGCTAATGATCAAGTAAGCAAAAATGAACATAGTTATTCTATTTTATTTAATAGATATCAACGTGATGTTGGCTATATAGAGGCGAAAGAAACACTAAAAAATACGTTTGATAGTGCGTCTACCTTTGGTCGTAAAATTCAAAATGACTTACTTAAAAATGAAATTAAGAGACATCAATTGAAATTCTATGCTGACAATTATGATACTAATTATCAATTTAGAAGAGATATGGAAACTAAAGGATATAGTCAACAAGAATTTATTAATACTGTTAAATCTAACTATAAAGAATTACTCAATGAAAAGAATAAATTAGAAAGTAGAGAAGAAAAACGTAAAGAAATTTATCAATCAGCTAAAGATGTTTATTTAACTGAAAGTGAGAAAAATAATATAATTGTTCAGCAAATGTACCCTAAATCTCATAAACAATTTAGTAATGATGAGAAAGCATTTATTGTTGATGAGGCACAAAAAGGTAACTTTATAAAAGCAACTCATGTTCAATATCAATTTAAACAAAATAACAATATTCCTAATGATATATTGCTAGAAGATACTTATAAAAAAGCGAGTAAAGATATTTTCTTTAGTCAAAGACAGCTTAAAAATTTAGAAAAAGATAGCTTTGAATATAACGTTGAGTTGCAATTTATTAAGGAAAAAGAAAAAGAAATTGATAGTTATAAAGAACATATTGATGATGATTTAAGAATAGATATAGGCGATAAAAACTTTGAAAAAGTCAAAGACCAAACACCTAATGAGAAAGTTCAATTACTCATTAAACTTGAGAAATATAATAATGTCGATCAAGAAGAAGTTATCGAAAAACATATTAATCAAGTAGATAGAAATGATCATGACAATCGTATTGAACATGAAAATGAACAAACTAATCACATTCATTTACCAACGATAAATGCTAGTGACTTCCTTATGTATTATGCGAATGAAACAGAAAAACAAAACAATATTAATCATAAGAAAAAGAAGAAGAAACAAGATAGAAATAACCAAATGAGAAGATAGTAGGCCGTTGAAATGATACAAAGTTCATTCTTTAGTAATAAGAAACTTAACCCAATGTGGTACATTGACTTTATTTTAAAAATAACATTTGAAATTTATTATTATATATGGAATTTTAACTTATCAAATTGATTGAAACAAATGTCGGCATAGCGTGAGCTATTAAGCAGACTATTCGAAAAGTTTTGATATTGTTGAAGATCCAAGCTTCAATATCAATAAAGCAATTGGAATAAAGCAAAAAGGAGAATTGACTTTATGCAAGATGAATTTTCAAAGCAATTTGTGACTGGTCGAAGAATAAAAATGAAGTGTTGGGAATGTGGTTTTTCAACTTTGAAAATTGTAAGTAAAAATTGTCAAGACATGGAAAATTATAAAGCTTGTTCAATTATTACGAAGTGTGAAAATTGTAATGCTCATGACGATTTTTTTATAAATAAAGATTATTACGGATATATTGATGCAGATGTTAAGCCGTTAAGTGGGGAATGGAAGTTATAAAACTCCTTCGCATGCGTGGAAAAATTGGATTTGAATTTTTGGTTTTTGAAACGAGTTGAAAACGAGTTTCTTCTTGTCTTGATAGTTATTTAGTCATAAAATGACTTATCAGAAGTTATCTGTAACTCATCTAGTACAGATGATATAATATATAGGTCGCCTATCTCTCAGGCGTCAATTTAGACGTAGAGAGGAGGTGTATAAAGTGATGCTTATTTTCGTTCACATCATAGCGCCAGTCATCAGTGGCTGTGCAATTGCGTTTTTTACTCATTGGCTAAGTAAATGCAATAAAAAATAGGTGACATATAGCCACACCAACAAAAATCCCCTCACTACTCGCAATAGTGAGGGGATTGGTGTATAAGTGATTACTTATTTTCGTTATCTAAATTATAACACTGGTTAGTAGAGGAATGCAAAATTAGTATTTAATAGCGCATTAACAGCAGCCTTTATTATTATTTTGATCTTTATTTGTATTTTCTTTTTTGTTCTCTTCTTTTTCCTCAATTTCTACAGAGCAACAAGCTTGTTCTTTAGGTTTTAATTTAGAAATTGCTTTTTTAAATGCATTTTTTTCCATTATAACACCTCCTTTAATTATTAATTAACATCCACATGATGTGTCACAACATTCATTTTTATTAATTAGATTTTCGTTTTCATCTATAAATTCAAAAACTTCTTTATATGGTGCTTGCTTTAATATATTAAAGGTCTTTTCATATACAAATGTTCGTTCACCTCGTTCAAAAACATGGTCATCATCATCTTCAATGTGTTTAAATGGCCCTTTGTATATAACTGATTGTCCTTTATCAATACAAGGTCCTTCTTTACCTTTATGAGCTATAACAGTCATACTTCTAAAATCAATATCTTCAATAGTAGTCCATGTTTCTTCACGTTTATCAATTTCTACACCATAAAAACCTACATCTTCGAAAGAATCAACAAATGATTTTTCCTGAATAGCTCCTGAATAGCAACCACTCCACAAATTTTCATCTTGTCTCAATTTTTCTGGTACTTCTACATTAGAAACGATATCTGAAATAACTGCTTTACCTCCATTTTTCAAAACTCGGTAAATTTCTTTGAATAATGCTTCTTTTTCATCTGTTGAAACTAAATTTAAAACACAATTAGATATAACCACATCTATGCTATTATCTTTTATCATTGTCATTTCATTTTCTAAGTAATTAATATATTGATTGATAGATTGATAAGTATCTAAGTTACTAGCAGGGTGTTCTTGAATATATTTATCGAGTTCTTCTAAATTTAATTTTAAGTTTTGAATTTTTCCTTTATGAAAAATAATGTTGTCATAACCAATTCTTTCAATCATTTGATTTTGATATTTTTTAGCAAGGTTTAACATATCATCATTCATATCTACACCAATAACTTTACCTGTTTCACCAACGATTTGAGAAACTATATAAGGAACTTTGCCACCGCCAGAACCTAAATCTAATACTGTGTCTCCTTCTTTGATTTTGCTTAAAGGATCTCCGCAACCATAATCTTTCTCTATAATTTCATCTGGTATAAGCTTTAAATATTTTGTATCATATTCTACTGGGCAACATAAGTTTTCTTCGTGTTTTTTAGCTGCATTTCCATACCTATTGATTACTGAAGTTTCTTGATTCATTAATTTATCCTCCTTAAACTTAAACAATTATATTGATTATTAATCCTGTAGCAACAGCTACAACTAAAATTGCGATAACGAATGAAACTACAAATTTTTTCTTGAATAATTTAGATAATAATACAACTTCGGGAATACTTGCCCCAGCACCACCTATGATTAATGCAACTACTGTTCCTAAGGACATCCCCTTTGATACTAATGCTTCAGCTATAGGTAACATTGTTTCAGGTCTGATATACATAGGAATACCAATAACAGATGCAATAAATACAGATATAACGCCATCTCCACTTGCGTATTTTGTAATAAATGTTTCGGGTACAAATCCATATATGAATGCTCCAATAAATACACCAATAAATAGGTAAGGAAGCATTGGATATAAAAATGCCCACGCATCGTTTAATGCTTGTTTAAAACGAGATCCTGTTTTATTAGCAAAAAATCCATCGCCTTTAACATTTACTCCTTTATAACTTTTAGCTAAATTCATTTTTGAAAATACAAAACCTGTTAAGATACTAAATATTGCTAGTACAACAAAATAAACAGCAGCAACTTTCCAACCTAATAAAGCCCATAACATAAATAGCATTAATGGGTTCATCAATGGTGAAGCCATTAAGAAACTCATAGATGGACCAAAAGGTACTTTAGAATTTAATAATCCTGCGAGTATTGGAATAGTCGAACAGGAACAAAAGGGCGTTATCGCACCAAATATCATCCCTAAAAAATAATTGATTCCTTGGTTAGGCTGGCTTAACATGCTTTTGATTTTATCTTCCGAAACTACTTGTTGGATCAGACTTACAATAAAACTTACGATTATGAACAGTATTAATAATTCAAAAAATAGCATTAGAAATGTTTTTATAAATTCTATAATCGAATCTATCATTAGTATAACGCCTCCAAATTTATTTAATCAATATTTCTTGATTTATTAATCAAAAAAAATTGATTAATACTATGATAAAAAAGATACTTAAAGTATCTTACAGCAAGTATCTTCATTTAAAACTATCTGTATTTGTTGCTCATTAATTTGATAATAATTCCAAGTACCATGCTTTTCAGCACTTAATATATTTGCATCTACCAATCTTTTTAAATGGTACGAAAGTTTAGATTGTTTCAATCCTAATATTTCTTCCAAATCGCACACGCACAAAGACTTTGTATCACTTTGACGTATTGATTGTAAAATTTTAAGTCTAATCTTATCTGCAAGTGCATCAAATATCTTTTCATAAAAATCTAATTGTTCTTCTTTATGTACATCTGGATTGGTCTTGATTATTTCCATTTAATCACTTCCATTCTTATATTAGATAATTATTTAAGTCTTTCAACTGCTTGTTTAAAGTTATGTGCAGTTATTTCACCATATCTTTCAATATTGTTGTTAAAGAAAGAGTATTTCATATATGATACAGCTTCTTTTAAAGAAACTTCTCTTGATATCATAATTAGGTTTAAATAACTAACAAAATAATCAATAGATAATGTACTCGCATGATTTATTCTCATAAAATTGAATTCCTTTATAAAATACTAAAAACAATAAATCAACTTTTTTTGATATATTAACTATAAATTATTAATTAAATTTTTGCAAGCTACTGATTTATGTTATTTAGGGCACACCCTAATCATACAAATAGAGTTGTTGAAATTATCGCAACTTGTGACTTTACCTGCTAATTTAGAATAACTTTTCTTGATAAATGATAAAGCTCAATACATTCACTATTCCATTTTTTATATTTTTCGAAATTCCATTGATAAATTATAAAAGATCCCCTCATTTTCATTAAAATCATTTAATTTTTCTAAACAAATGGCCACTCTCATTATTGTGGATATGAGAGTGGCCATAAATTTTATTTGTTTACTTGTCTATTTAACAAAGGGGATTCTCATTGCATTTGTGAATAACTAACTAAATACTTTAAAGCTTTAAAATGATAGACATTAACGAGATTTTAGTTCGTCAGTTGTCATCCATTTATGATTTTTAACCATCTCATCGTTTTCTGTTGATTTATAATCCACCATATAAACGGTTGTTTTTTCTACATCATCAATTTGAGCTTCTGCACCTTTCATACCAGGCATATGGTCAGCTTCTAATTTAACTGTATCACCTTTCTTGAATCCATTTTCAGGGGCATCTGCAACTTCCTCATTAACGACCCATTTGTGATTATTAACTTTTTCATCACCATTTGTAGGTGTGTAACTCACGACATAAGCATAGGTTTTGTAAGCACCTTTAACTGTACCTTTAGCATTTTTCATACCAGGCATATGATCAGCTGTAATTGTTATTTTATCGTCCTTTTTATATTTACTGTCATCTGTACTTTTCATATTATCTGGGGCTTTACTTTCACTCTTATGATTCATATGTTTTTCTTGTTTTTGATCTTTAGAATTTTCTTCTTCTTCGTTACCAGTTGAACAAGCTGATAATACTAATCCTGAAGCTACTATAATTGAGCTCAATTTTTTCATCATATTGAATTCTCCTTATAAATTATTTTGTTACTTTTATTTGTCCCATCATTCC
>NZ_JAESMI010000032.1:0-27531 GCF_017893095.1 Staphylococcus sp. GDX8P80P
TTCTAGTCACCCTTGCGGGCGGGGCCCCAACAAAGAGAATTTCACTAAGAAATTCTACAAGCAAAGCAAGTTGGGAGTCGGGGCCCCAACAAAGAGAATTTCACTAAGAAATTCTACAAGCAAAGCAAGTTGGGAGTCGGGGCCCAACACAAAAAATCACGAAAGTGATTTTACAGGCGAAGCAAGTTGGGGCCATTCATATGGGACAGTTTCTAAAGTAGCGCTTATTTGGTTTCTCATTTCGCTTAAGTTGAGATGCTTACCGAGGCGAAGTAGCACTTTAAGTTTAAATACTATTTATAGCGGACATAAATGTTTCATAAACAGTGGTAGGTGTATAATGTTTCAAAGTAACATGTCCTTCATGAACCATCTGGTCGGCATCATCAATATGATTCATAGCGATGTCGATGTATTTTGCTAATGAACCAGCATCACCATATTTTGCTAAGTAACCATTAACCTGATGTGTGATGATACTTGCAGGCCCTAGTGTATCTTTAAAGCTTATAACAATATTATCCTGCGCCATTGCTTCTAGTACAACCATACCAAACCCTTCATTTCTTGACGGTACGACGGTGATTTTACTTTTAGCTAATTTAGTATTAAGTTGTTGCGTAGCGGCATAAAGTGTAATTAAATCGTTTAAATGATGTTGATCAATCAGTTGTTGCAAAGACTCGCGTTCTTGGCCATCTCCATATATTTCTACTTTAAAGTTGAGTCGCTTAAGATCATCTTGAATTCGACGAATGCTCTCTATTAAAATATCAAAGCCTTTTTCAAATTCTAATCTACCCGCACTCATGATGATATTCTCTTTGTGAGTATCATTTTTAATTGGTCTGATGATATTAGGAATAGTATAAACAGGTGTGTTGATATGTTGCGCATAATTTAACTGATCTTGTTTCGTTAACGTTGTAATAAGGTCTAATTTACGACACGCATCAAGTATATCTTGTTGATAGTGTTCTGGATGTGCTTGTAAATTCATATGTTCCATTCCAATCGTCATCACATCATTAGGATGATACTTTGATATTAAAATATTAAAACTCGCTCTAGTACCTACAAGCACATCTGTATCTACTTTTTTAATCGCTTTAATCATTTTATTTTCTACGTATTTTGAAAATTGATTTAATCCTGGTTCATGATGGTTTATTTTGGTTGGTTTCAACAAGGAAGTATACTTATTAATACGATTCATAATGATTGCTATAATGTTCTGAGGTTTTAAACGATAGTCGATTAGTGTTTTTATTTTTATATTGTTATTTATTTTAAAATAAGGTTCATCTTGCGCACGAAAAACAGAAATAATTTCTACGTGATGCCCCTTGTCGGAAAGTGTATTAGCTAATTCAGAAACAGCTTTCACAGTTCCGCCTAAAGCATAGACATTATGCATAAAAAATGTGAATGATTTCATAGTTACACCTCTAATGATTCATAATAGTGAATTATAGCATTTCTTATGTATGTCTAATAGTAATAGCAATGTCATTCGAATCATCTATCGACCCTGCTTTATCTATTAAAAGATGAAAACTTTATGTAAACACTTTTTTCATGGGGGGATTATGTATATAATTAAACTAGTTAATAAAAAGTCGATTTTACGTATAGCGTAAAGTTAATATTAAAAATTTTAATAAATAAAGAAAGCGTTTTAATTTATTAAGCCAAGGTCAATATCCTATCGACTAAAGATGTGAAAAAAAGGGGGACTGTATTGTTATGAGTTCAGTACATAGCAAAACAGATGTCATCTTAATAGGTGGCGGTATAATGAGCGCAACACTCGGAACGTTATTAAAAGAATTATCTCCAGACAAAGAAATTAAAATATTTGAAAAATTAGAACAATCTGGTGAAGAAAGTTCAAATGTTTGGAACAATGCTGGAACAGGACACTCTGCACTGTGTGAATTAAATTACACTAAAGAAGGTAAGGAAGGTTCCGTTGACATTACGAAAGCAATTAAAATCAACGAACAATTCCAAGTCTCTAAGCAGTTTTGGGCACATTTAGTTAGAACAGGTCAATTAGAGAATCCTGCTAACTTTATTCAATCTGTGCCGCATATGAGTTTTGTTAAAGGTATCTTTAATGTGAAATTTCTTAAAAACAGAGTCGCAGCATTAAAAGAAAATATTCTATTTGAAAAAATGGATATTACTGAAGATCGTGACAAAATTAAAGAATGGGTTCCGTTAATGGTTGAAGGAAGAACATCACATGTGCCTATAGCATTATCTCGTGATGAGAGTGGTACAGATGTAAACTTCGGTGCATTAACAAAGAAACTTATTTCTAATTTAAAGGATAGAAATGTAGAAGTATCTTATAAACAAGAAGTTGAAAATATTGAGAAACTTGATAATGGAAACTGGAAAGTGACAGTTAAAGATTTAAATTCCGGTCAAAGCAAGGCATATGAATCAGAATTTGTATTTATTGGGGCTGGCGGTGCAAGTTTACCACTTTTACAAAAAACAGGTATTAAGCAATCAAAACATATTGGTGGTTTCCCAGTAAGTGGTTTATTCTTGCGTTGCACGAATAAAGACGTGATTGAGAAACATCATGCGAAAGTATATGGTAAAGCAAGTGTCGGTGCACCACCAATGTCAGTGCCTCATTTAGATACGCGATTTGTAAATGGTGAACGTGCTTTATTATTTGGACCGTTTGCAGGATTTTCACCTAAATTCTTAAAAACAGGTTCAAATTTAGACTTAATACGTTCAGTAAAACCAAATAATGTATTAACGATGCTTTCAGCAGGTATCAAAGAAATGGAGTTAACGAAGTACCTTATTTCACAACTGATGTTAAAGCATGAGGATCGTATGAATGATTTACGTGTATTTGTGCCTAATGCAAAAGATGAAGATTGGGAAGTTATTGTTGCAGGACAACGTGTACAAGTGATCAAAGATACCGAAGATAGCAAAGGGAACTTACAATTTGGTACAGAAGTCATCACATCGGATGATGGTTCACTTGCTGCCTTATTAGGCGCTTCTCCAGGTGCATCTACTGCAGTAGATATTATGCTTGATTTATTACAACGTTGTTATGGTAATGAGTTTAAAAATTGGATTCCTAAGATTAAAGAAATGGTACCTTCATTTGGTCTTAAATTAACTGAACATGAAGACGTTTATCGTGCAGTAAATAAAGAAATTCAAAAATATTTAAATGTTAAATAATCGCACCAGTTTGTATAGATAACACATAATTGGCTAGCTACTCTAATTCAATTCCATGAGTAACTAGCCAATTTTTATTTCTCCCTTTTATTTAGTTGTCGATTAATTTCTGTAACGTACTTTTTGTTTGTAAAGTAAGATTTAATCCAAATCATCAAATATATAATGATGAAATAAAATGTGAATATCAAAATATTTGAAATTTTAATTAAAAACCATCCAGCTAAAATACCAATGGGCAGTAAACCAATATAGCTAAATATGAAATGTAATAGCGTAGCACGTGTGATACTCCAGTCTGTATGCGTAAAAATAAGTATCCGGTCGTTCTCACTGTGTAAGTGGTTTAAATGATGATATAAATGGCATATATTTATAAGTTTGATGTCAGTCTAATCGTAAAGGTAGTACCTCGTTGTACGTCACTAGACACGCTAATTTCGCCCTGGTGTAATTTAATAATTGATTGCGTAATGGCTAGGCCTAAGCCATTACTATTATCTTGCTCGTTCAGTTTATAAAATCGCTCAAAAATATGTGATTGAGTTTCTGATGGAATCGTATTTCCTTCATTATTGACACTAAATAAAATTGAATCATTATGCTCATGAGAAAGCCTAACTTCAACTGTACCACCAATTGAAGCGTACTTAATCGCATTTTGAATGAGATTAGAGAATGCTTGATGTAATAAACGACTATTTCCTTGGAAATAAACGTCACTTAAATCAGACAACAACATTAAATCTTTATTATCTAATTCGAATTGCTCATGACGTATAATTTCTTTAATCATCGTAGTAATGTGTATATGATCATCAAAGCGTAAATGATTGGCATTATCTAATTCTGATAGGAGAAGTAATTCCTTTGTGAGATTACTTAATCGAGTTACTTCGTCGTGAATTTCATCAATGTATGTCTGCCTTTTTTCTTGCGTCGCTGTAAATTGTAATTCTGTAAGTAAACGTTGAATATGTGTTAATGGTGTTTTGATTTCATGTGAAACATTTTGAACGAAGTGTTGTCGCATATCATCGACTTGTTTTAATGCTTGACGCATAGCGTCGAATCGATATTGTAGTGTGCCGATTTCGTCATGACGACTTTGATAAATGGGTGTATCGAAATCTCCGTGTATTAAACGCTCTGTTGCTTGCTTTAGCGTTTTTATAGGTTTAATGATTGAATAAGTTGATGCGATAACTAGAGTGATTGAAATACTTAATAAACAAATTAATAATACTGAAAGAAAAGTACGAAACTCACTAAAGGTTTCGCCTATATCTGGACGCATAAACACGGCAAGCGGTTGATGATTTTGGGTAAAGCGGACGCCTACAGTATTATCTGTTTCATTATCAAAAAATCCAGTTACAAATAATTCGAATGGCTTATTTTTGATACCGTGATAGTCCTCGCCTTGTAGAACTTGGTTGATCGCGGTGTTTGAAATCGTGTCTTGGCGAAATGGTTCACCATAAAATGTTTTATGATGTGCACGATCTACAATCATAATTTGATAGTTCATATCGCCTAGGTGTTTGAAATAGGCTTGACTATTAGATTGATTTGAAGAGGCATGAAATTGTCGTGCTTCTTTTAAAGTACGCATTATCTTAGTATCATTATGTGCTTTTAAATTGAAATGGTAATATATATTAGCGAATAGAAAGCTTACTAAAGCACTAAATAGAATAACTGTAATTGTATAGATTGCAATACGTGTATAAAGAGATTTAAACATGGGTAATCACCTTGTATCCTTGTCCACGAACTGTTTGTATCTCAATCGTGGCATTTAATTGATTTAGACGATGACGTAGTCGTTTGATATGTACGTCTATCGTTCTTTCATCTCCTTCATAATCAAACCCCCAAATGCGCTCTATTAATGTGTTGCGCGTAAAAATATGTTTTGGCTGACCACATAATAAAAATAATAATTGAAACTCTTTAGTAGGTAAATTTACATTTTTGGATCCAACAATGACTTCCATATATTCTTGAATTAAAGTCACATTGCCTAATTTTATAATATATTGAGAATTAATTTGATAACGTCTTAGCACAGCTTTAATTCTAAATAGTAATTCTTTCACTTCAAATGGTTTCGTTACGTAATCATCTGTTCCACTCACAAATGCACGTTCTTTATCGCTTAGCGCATCTCGTGCTGTTAGCATAATAACAGGTATGTCGTAGTCGCTTTTTAGCACTTGGCACAGTTCAAATCCATCCATACCAGTCATCATAATATCGACAACAGCAATATCAACTTGGTTATTTGTAAGGTATTGTAATGCGTTTTCTCCACTGGCATGTGTAACGGTTTGAATTTGAGCCGCTTCGAGATGCTGAGAAACGTAATGTAATATTTTATAGTCATCATCCACTATTAAACACTTCACCATCATTATTACTCCTTTAATATATTTAACATGATTATATGAATAACTATATCAAAAAACAAATTCCATTAAAGTTCATATTCAGTTCATATTATGTCATTAAACTGTGTATTGAAATAGCAGTGGGAGGTAGTAAGTATGAATTTAGCATGGAAAGAAATAAAATTTTATAAATTTCGTTACACATTAATCATGTTAATCATCTTTTTATTAGGAAGTATGGTTCTATTTATTAGTGGATTAGCTCAAGGATTAGCACGAGAAAATATATCATATTTAAACAATATGCCGGCAGAACATTATATTGTTGAAGATAATAAAGAGCCTAAGTTAGAAAGTTCACAGATGAACCAGTCTCAGAAAGATAAAATAGAAGATATCATTCATCAAGATGCCACACAAATAGGCACACAAACACTTAAAATCAATCAAGATGAGCAAGATGTTATTACATTTAATACACCAAAACATCTTAAGCCAAAACTTATAACTGGTAGCTATCCAACTCAACAAGATGAAATCGCTATAAGTGAAAAATTAACTGGTAATGATTTGAAAGTTGGAGATTACGTTTCATTTAAAGGGCATGACACGCGTTATAAAATAAGCGGGATAATGAACGAAACCATGTATTCCCATAGTTCAATGATATTAATGAATAAAGAAGCGTTTGAATCGATGAATAAGCAAATATCAACATTCTACCCTGTTGAAAATATAAATAAAGATGACAAAGCGTCACTTAATCAAATAGAGGGCATAAAAGTAGTGGACGAAAAGACGTTAACAGATAACATTGCTAGTTACCAGGCAGAGCAAATGCCACTTAATTTAATGATTATTAGCTTATTTGTTATTACAGCTATCGTATTGAGTGCATTCTTTTATGTGATGACGATTCAAAAGATCCCTCAAATAGGTATTCTAAAAGCTATTGGTATTAAGACCAAACATTTATTAACTGCACTTTTACTACAAATTGTTTTAACAACAATGGTTGGTGTTATTTTAGCATTTATTGTCATACTTATTTTGAATACGGTTATGCCAGTGACAATGCCATTTTATTTAAATTATAGTCAGGTATTATTAATGATTGCCGTATTTCTAATCGTAGGATTAATAGGTGCATTACTATCCTTTATAAAAGTACTAAGAGTAGATCCGATAGAGGCAATTGGAGGTATGGAATAATGACGTTACAACTTAATCAAATTACTAAAATATTTGGTAGTGGAGATGCTCAAACAGAAGTGTTAAAAGGGATTAACTTTGAGGTCAATCAAGGCGAGTTTATTATTCTTAGTGGCGCATCTGGTTCAGGTAAATCAACACTTCTAAATATTTTAGGGGGATTATTAAGTCCTTCAAGTGGAAATATTTTATATAATGATAAGCAATTATTCTCTAATGATGTAGATAAAACTAGTCTAAGACTAAATGATATTGGATTTATCTTTCAATCATCGCATCTCGTACCTTATTTAACTGTGGAGGAACAATTAACGATTGTAGCTAAAGAAGCGGGAAGTAAACGTAAAGAGGCTAAAGAGAAAGCACAGAGACTACTCAATGAAATAGGATTGAGTCATCGTCTAGCTGTTTATCCACATTTGTTATCTGGAGGAGAAAAACAACGTGTGGCGATTATGAGGGCATTTATGAATGAACCTAAAATTATATTAGCGGATGAACCGACAGCAAGTTTAGATGCAGATAGAGCGACATCTGTTGTTCAAATGATTAAATCTCAAGTTCAAACCAAAGATATGATTGGTATTATGATTACGCATGATAAAAGATTATTTGAATATGCAGATAGAGTGATTAAAATAGAAGATGGTAAAATAGAGTTGTAAAAAGTACAAATATTGTAGAAGTTAATCGGTGTGTAAAGTAAATCATATGATAATAGGTAGTCAAGAAGCGTGCACAATTAGCATATGTCAACAAACGATGTTGCAAGCATAACCAATTGGGAGTTGGATGATGAATTCGTATAGAATTCTATCCAACTCCCATCTTTATGTTTTAAAATAAGATATAAATTGATGCAAAAAATAAAATTGCAAAGTAAATGGTTAAGAGTAGTTTATATTGATACATAAGCGCTAAGAAATCTCTAATTAATGCGATATTAAAGAAATGATAGGGTGTATGACTTCCAATACCATCGACTTTCATTTGATTTATTTGTGCAAATCTCATGCCACGTAAAATATGAAATTGGCTTGTGACACAAAGTATACTAGGACGATGTTTATATAGATTACGTATGATTCTTTTAGAATAATAAAAGTTTTCAAAGGTATTGGTTGATTGTTCCTCTACGATAATATTAGACTCAGGAACCCCGTGGTCAATTAAATAATGTTTCATCGCCAATGCTTCAGATATTGGTTCATCAGGCCCTTGGCCACCGCTCACAAGCACGTTGCATGTACCTTTTTGTTGATGATAAACGTTTAGTGCACGATTTAATCTATCAGCTAACATCGGTGTAACGTTCTTTGTGAATATACCAGCACCCAATACCATAATTAACGCGTATTGATTTTGTGTGGTTATACGACCTAAAGCCGAAGACCAAGCCATATAGAGTAAGAATGCATAACATGTGCTTATAGCAATCATCGTAAGCCATAGGAAGATGCCATTGATGATAGGAATAGGCATCGTGCTAAGGTATGCAAGAATCGCCGTGAATAATACACCTAATATGAGATGTTTCATCATTTTATTTAAAAATGTTTTTCCTTTTTCAAGTGTAAAAAGATGATAATGTTTCAGTAGTAAACCAAGCGTAGTAATAATCATAAGTAGTATGAGTGTAGTAGGTAATGTCATTGTTAATACATTTATGACGGTAATCATCATGCACAATATGACAGTTATTATAAATGTTGTTAAATTTAAAAGTTGTTTTACATTGAATAATACACCTACTACAATACATAACACAATGAGAGCTAAAATAATTGCGAACATAGGAAGTACCTCGAATTTCTTTATATATATAAATGTAATCGAACCACTTACCATTTAGCAACTATTAACCACGGAATGAGGTTTTCAAGAGAATTGTTTATTGATATGATTTAACAGAGTATGTATAAACGTAATGGATGACTAATTAACAAGGAGTAAAGCAATGAGCAGAATTTCTAGAAACCACATCGAATTTATGAAACAATTCATCGATGATACCAATACTTTAACCGCCAAGCTATTAAAAGATCAACAAAGTAAGTATGGCATTTCAATGGAACAATCCAATGTACTCAGATTACTAAGCCATCATCATGCATTATCAATTACAGAAATAACGGAGAAACAAGGTGTTAATAAAGCAGCGGTGAGTAGACGTATCAAGAAACTCATTGACAGTGGCTTCGTAGCATTACAAAAATCTAATAACAATATTGATCAACACCTGAAATATGTTGTTTTAACAGACAAAGGTCGTCAATATACTGAAGAAAATAATGAGATTGTTAGTGACATTGTCAGTGATATGGTGGCAGACTTATCAAGTAAAGATATTGAGAAAGCGTTAAGTGTATTATATATAATAGATGAAAGAGTAAAAAAATTTAATTCAAAAGTTTAAATTAGTATGAAGCTTTAGACCGATTATTATATAATAGATATCATATTCTTAACTTGAACGTACAATATCAATCGTTAAATTTAATATAGTAGTGGGGAAGTTGGTGACTAAATGAGTACATGTCCGAAATGTGGACAGAAAATTGACAATAATAACCTGAACAAGTGTCCTAATTGTGGGAAGAAATATAAAAAATCAGACAGCAAAGACAAGCAAATCCATACCCCTCAAACCAACACATCAAATATTAAGATTAGAAAGTTTATTCCTTGGGCAATCGTTGCATTTATTGTTATATTGCTCGTCATTGTATTTTTATTGGTAAGGAATTATAACACGCCTGACGCGCAAACTAAAATTTTAGTTAATGCTATTGATAATAATGATTCACAAAAGGTAGCAACGCTATTAAGTTCTAAAAATTCTCATATCGATTCAGATGAAGCGAGCGTCTATATTGACTACATTAGAAGTGAAGTCGGTATGAAAAAATTTGCACATGATATTAGATCAACCGTTGAAACATTAAATAAAAGTGATTCCAAAGAGGCAATTAATTTAAAAACACGTGCAGGGAATAATTACTTACGTGTGAGTAAAAACGGAACTCGATTACTCATATTTGATAATATGAGTTACACCGCACCAACAAAACAAGCAATTGTTAAACCTAAGCTTGATACGAAATATGAGTTCAAAGATGGCGGTAAAAAGAAAACTGTTATTGCTGATGCCAATAAAACAACGTCACTTGGTAGATATATTCCAGGCATATATTCTATTGATGCTAAAAAGGAAACAGAGTATGGCACATTTAGCGGCCAGCTTAAATTTGATTTTAGATATGGTAAAGGAAACACAGTTGAAGTAAATGAAAATTTCAATGAGGCACTATTAACCGTAAAATTAAAAGGAAAAAGTGACTTAGACAAAAACTCACTAAAAGTTGAAATTAATGATAAACAAATGAAATACAGTCAATCTAGAGAGTATGGACCGTATCCTCAAACGAAAGATGTGACCGTATCTGCCTTAGGAAAGGCTAAAGGAAAAACATTCCGTACAGAGACTAAAACAATTAAAGCAAGAGACTTAGGTAATATTAATAGTGCAGTATTAGAGTTTGATGATGAAGAGATTAGTGATTATATTGAAGAAAAAGAAGCCGAAGAAAATAGCTTGAAAACAAAATTGAGTCATTTCTTTAACAATTATTCTTTAACACTAAATAGCGCTATTTCTCAAGGTAACTTTAATTTAGTAAGCACATTTTTAAAAGATAAATCCAGCATCTATAAAATGATAGAAAATAATTTAAATCATTCAGCTGCTTTCATAAATCCACAAATTATTAGTGCCAGTCAACAAGGTAACACGATTAACACTAAAGTGCAGCATCTGAATAGTAATGGTCAATATGAAATTACGGATTATGAATTAACTGAGGATCATAATACCGGGAATCTTCAACTCGTTGATTCAAAATAAATTGAACGATACCAAGTGTTACTGACTAAACTGAGAAAATGCTTCAATCAAGCTTTTCTCAGTTTTAATCATACTTGCATGCGGGGATTAATAAAAAGCATGTCATCAAGAAGTGCTATAAGCAACGCAAGCTGGGGCGGGACAACGAATTTAATCAATCATTTCGTCCTACGCCCGCTCGTTCTTTTTTTAATACATAGAAAATATGAAACCTACAAAGGTGGGATACGTTAATGGATATAGAGCAAAACCAAAGAAAACATTCACCCTTATTTATTATTATATTAGGTGCTTTAACTGCCATAGGTGCCTTATCGATAGATATGTTTTTACCAGGACTACCTGAATTAAAGAATGATTTTAATACGACGACAGCTAATGCACAACTTACACTATCGTTATTTATGATAGGTTTAGGATTAGGTAACTTATTTGTAGGTCCTATATCTGATAGTATGGGACGTAAGAAACCATTAGTTATTTCTATGGTTGTATTCGCTTTAGCAAGTTTGGGTATAGTATTCGTTGAGAATATTTGGGTTATGGTATTTCTAAGATTTGTTCAAGGATTTACAGGTGGTGCTGGCGCCGTTATATCAAGAGCCGTTGCGAGTGACATGTATCGTGGGAACGAACTGACGAAGTTTTTAGCGTTACTCATGCTTGTTAATGGTGTTGCACCTGTAATAGCACCGGCTTTAGGAGGATTAATCTTAAGTTTTGCTGTTTGGCGAATGGTATTTGTCATTTTAACGATATTTGGTGTGTTAATGGTACTAGGCTCAGTATTTAAAGTTCCTGAATCTTTATCAGTAGCCCAGCGTGATAGTAGTGGAGTTAAAGTAATTTTTAGTAATTTTAAAAGTTTACTTACGACACCTCGATTTGTGTTACCAATGTTAATACAAGGTGTTACATTTATTATGTTATTTAGTTATATATCAGCGTCGCCATTTTTAGTTCAAAAAATATATGGTGTTTCACCATTACATTTCAGTTGGATGTTTGCTGGCATAGGCATTACACTCATCATTGCAAGTCAAATTGCAGGTAAACTGGTAGACTATTTTCATCCACAAGCATTGTTACGTGCATTTACAGCTGTTCAAATTTTAGGCGTCGTTATCGTGTCACTAACATTGTTGAATCACTGGCATTTTGCATTATTAGTTATAGGGTTTATTGTATTAGTTGCCCCAGTAACCGGTGTAGCAACGTTAGGATTTTCAATTGCAATGGAAGAGCGTACGACTGGAAGCGGAAGTGCATCAAGTTTGTTAGGGTTATTGCAATCGTTATTAGGCGGACTTGTCACACCACTTGTTAATTTAAAAGGTGAATATAATAGCATGCCGTACATTATTATAATTAGCCTCACAGCTATTTTACTTATCATTTTACAATTATTAAATATTAAAGTATTAAAGCATGACAAAGTATAAAAGAAATTAAATTAATTACTATGCTACGATGAAATAATTAAATACAGTATCAAATTGAAGAAGCCATTAATCAAGTTAACTCAATTAATGGCTTCTTTATTGATTAAATGCAACTATCTTTGAACTTTTAACGTGTTAGCGAGTAACGCACTTGCGACTTCATCAGGACTTTCTTGACACCCTAATCGTAACCAATTTAATATTACACCGATTTGCCCACTCATTGTGTATGTAATAAAGAAGGGGACATTTTGAATGGTTGTATGATTTTCTCCTAAAATGTTTGTGTAATATTGTTTCGTAATCTCAATATATTCCATTACTAATGCTTTGTTTGGATGAGAAATAAAAATGGCATGGTAAAATGCTTTCTTTCTATAAATATATTTTAAAATAATATGAAAGAATTTATAAACTTTCTCAGGATTCTTTTTAATGTTATCGAAGTTAAAAGAAAATGCGTTTAGTAGATGTTCATATTTATTTAAATGATAATTTTGAATTTTAGATAGCAAATCATATTTATCTTGAAAGTGATCATAGAAAGTTGAGCGATTGACATTACTATTTGCACAAATCATCTTGATGGATATATCTTCAATGGGATAAGTTTCTAATAAATCGATTAAGCTTTTGATCATTTTATATTTAGCATTTTGTTTCATCGTGTCACCTAATTTATCTATAACTTCACATAGCCGACAATTTAACGATAATTGTTGGTGTTATTTTTATGTATATGTCTTTATAATATTAAAAGTGATTTTGAAAAACAAATAGGAGGAAATGTTCAATGAAAAAAATGGTGTTAATTAATATCATCACTATCGTTGTTCTAGTTGTAGTCGGTATCGTAGGTTTCTACTTATATCATAATGCTACAAGTTATGTAACAACTGATAATGCCAAAGTTGATGGAGAACAAATTCAAATCTCTAGTCCAACTTCAGGTCAAATTAAATCTCTTGATGCAAAACAAGGGGACAAACTTAAAAAAGGTGACAAAGTAGCAGAAGTGAGTGGTCAAAGCCAAAGCGGTGAGTCACAAACTATGGATATCAAAATGCCACAAAACGGTACAATCGTTAAAACAAGTGGTATGGAAGGTTCAGTTGCACAAGCAGGTTCACCAATTGCTTATGCTTACAATTTAGATGATTTATATATTACAGCAAATATTGACGAAAAAGATGTTAGCAGTGTAGAAAAAGGCGACAAAGTTGATGTAACTATTGACGGTCAAGATTCTGATATTGACGGTAAAGTTGAAGAAGTAGGCCAAGCGACTGCAGCTAGCTTCTCATTAATGCCATCATCTAACACTGACGGTAACTACACTAAAGTATCACAAGTAGTACCAGTTAAAATTTCTTTAGATTCTGCACCATCTAAAAATGTTGTTCCTGGAATGAACGCTGAAGTTAAAATTCATAAAAACTAAGGGGGTCATAGAATGACAACGACCTTCATTGTTGGATATATTGTTTTAGTGGTCATTTTAGTTGGTTTAGTTAACGTTCTTGTGTTGAAATCACGCAAGAAACGTAAAAACCAAACTAAGGGACAACACGTAAATGAAGAATCTAAAAGTCAAAGTAATCCATCTAAATTTAAAATCAGTGACTTAGACCGAGATCAAGCGTCAGAACGTACGCAAGATGCTCACCATGATGATCATCAACTTCGTCACTTAAACACAGAAGATCGACACATTGAAAATGATAAACGCAAAGATCATTTCGAGAATGAACAAGATCAACAAGATCATGCTTCAGAGCAAATACATCCTGAGCAAAAGCAAGCATCACATTCCTTACATTATTCTGACGATGCTACTGAGGATGATAAACAAGATGATGATGTAAATAACCAACATCTTCCAAAAGATTCAATTTATGAACCAATTAATCCCGATTCTCAAGAAGGACGCGTCAACGAACGCATCAAAAAACAAAAAGAAGATTTTGTGTTTGGAAAAGGGATTACAAGAAATAAAATTTTAGCTGCAATGTTGTTTGGTATGTTTATTGCCATCTTAAACCAAACATTGCTTAACGTTGCATTGCCTAAAATCAACACAGAATTCAATATTTCGGCATCAACTGGACAATGGTTGATGACAGGTTTCATGTTAGTTAATGGTATTTTAATCCCGATTAGTGCATTCTTATTTAATAAATATTCGTATCGTAAGTTATTTATTATTGCACTTTTATTATTCACGATTGGGTCTTTAGTCTGTGCACTTTCGAATAACTTCCCAATGATGATGGGTGGACGTGTACTTCAAGCCATTGGTGCTGGTGTATTAATGCCATTAGGTTCTAACGTCATCGTTACAATCTTCCCACCAGAAAAACGTGGGGTTGCAATGGGAACAATGGGTATAGCAATGATATTGGCACCAGCAATTGGACCTACGTTATCAGGTTATATCGTACAAAACTATCATTGGAATGTTATGTTCTATGGTATGTTCTTCCTAGGTATTGCAGCAATGATTTTTGGTTACTTCTGGTTCAGACTGTACCAAAAAACAACAAATCCAAGAGCCGATTATCAAGGTATTGTTTATAGTACGATTGGATTTGGTGCATTATTATATGGTTTCAGTGAAGCCGGAAATAAAGGCTGGGGTTCAACTGAAATTGTAATTATGTTTATTATTGGTGTAATATTTATTGTTGCATTTGTTATTCGTGAATTAACAATGAGAGCACCAATGTTAAACCTTGAAGTGTTGAAATCATCAACATTTACACTTACAACTATTATTAATATGGTTGTAATGATGAGTTTATTCGGTGGTATGATTCTATTACCAATTTACTTACAAAACTTACGTGGCTTCTCAGCACTAGATTCAGGATTATTATTACTTCCTGGTTCGTTAGTAATGGGTATCTTAGGCCCAATTACTGGTAAGCTACTTGATACAATTGGTTTAAAACCATTAGCATTATTCGGTATAGCAGTAATGACTTATGGAACATGGGAACTTACTAAATTAAATATGGATACACCATATCTTCATATTATGAGTATTTATGTTATTCGATCATTTGGTATGGCATTCGTTATGATGCCACTTATGACAGCAGCGATTAACGCACTGCCACCAAGACTAATCTCTCACGGTAACGCATTCCTTAATACAATGAGACAATTAGCAGGTTCAATTGGTACGGCGATTCTTGTTACTGTTATGACAACGCAAACAACAAATCATGTTGGTGCGTTTGCAGATGAATTAGATAAAACAAACCCTATGATACAAGATCATGTTCGTCAAATGGCGGCACAATATGGCGGTCAATCTGAAGCATTACAAGCTATCTTGAAATATGTTAATCAGCTTGCATATATCGAAGGCATTAACGATGCATTCTGGATTGCGACTGGATTAGCTTTCTTAGCATTTGTTTTAAGTTTATTCTTAAAAGGCAAAAAAGGCGCTGATGCAGAACATGAAAGAATGATGCATGCGGAAAGTAATAAATTTAAATAAAATGATGTTGGGGGACATTATTTTTAAAGTATCGGTACACTTTGATAAGTGTGATCGATACTTTTTTTATTACAACAATAAAAGCCATTGTGACTTGAGTTTAACGTCGACAATGGCATAAGAGTGATTATTTAATAGTGTAATGATTTGTTTTACGATTTCTAAAAAAGAAACTAATTATTAATAAGGCTAAACTACATACTAATAGAATAAGCGCATTATGAATGGCGTCAGCTTCATTAATAATTTGGTTTGCTGAAACATTCAAAGAAAAACTTTGCAATTTATCTGCAATACGTTGACCAATTACTTGTATGGCATAACCAAAATAAATGGACATTATGAGCATAATAGAAATAATAATAAAATTAAAAATCTTTAGTAAAGTTCGATTAAAGATTATCGTTAAAGCAGTGATGATCAAACTTACAATTGCTAAAATAAAAAATACATTAAATACTAATACAAGGCGATTAGCTATGTCTTCTAAATTGGTTAATTGACTTAAATTTATGTTGAGTGCGCCTATTTGTGTAACCGTATTTTGAAAATCTTTGATTTGAGCATAACTGATAGGTTGGTTGGCAAAGGCTAAATTGAAGATAGGCTGTTTATACATACTATAACCAGTGATAGCTACTAATACGAAAATAATCAATTGAATCATCAAATTCACCCAAGATTTTCTTTTTCGATTGTGACGATGAGAACGAGGATAATATTGATTATGAATAGGTGGTCTATCATCATATTGGATTGTTTTTCTTTCTGACACTTTTCTAACTCCTTTACTATAATTCATTGTTTTCTAAGTTTGACTAATTTATACTGAATTTAATATGCAAATAACAATATTATATTAAATAATTAATCGAGAATTTTTAGAACATAACTTCAATTATATCGTTTTTTGAGCTTAATGTAATAACGTTTAAGAAATTTATTATTAATTAAGGAAGGTAGAATTTTATGAGATCACACATGGTTAATCGAATCATCAATCGATACTTACTGCACAACCGCTCAATATTGTTTGATAATGATTCGGATTTTGATACGTTTATGGACAAGAGAAAAGACATTAATCAAGCTAAACATAAACAACCTTCAAGTTTAAATGTTAAGTCTAATTTAGATAAGTTGTCACTCGATGAGATGCAAGTATTTAGATTCAACTTCCGCCATGAAACAAAAAAGAAAATACTCTATATTCATGGTGGTTATAATACACTACAACCCTCTCCATTTCATTGGAGATTTATGGATAAACTTACACTAAGTACATTGTATGAAGTCGTACTACCTATTTATCCTAAAACACCAGAACACCATATTGATGACACGTTTAATGCGATAGATGCTGTGTATCAGTCTTTATTAGAAGAAGTAGATGCAAAACACATTGTCATTATGGGCGATGGTACAGGAGGCGCTTTAGCTTTAAGTTACGTTCAACAACTTGTAGCTAAAAAGCAACCACTACCTAATAAAGTATATCTACTGTCACCTATGTTAGATGCGACGTTAACTAACCCAGAAATTACTGAGGACTTAATGAATAAAGATCGATTCGTAAATAGAGATGGTTTACATCGTATATTCAATGTATGGACGCAAGGGGAAGCCTTGGCTAATCCATTAATTTCACCTATTTATGGACAACTTCACGATTTACCACCAGTTGTGATATTTGGTGGGGGCAGAGAAATTTATTATCCAGATATGAAACGTTTTGTCTATAATATGGAGGACAATGGCCAATCTGTTCAATTCTTTGAATATCCTAAAATGTTCCATGATTTCCCATTATTTCCTATACATGAATCTCACAAAGTAATTAAACAAATCGCTAAAACGATTGACGTATAATGGGTATTAAATTGAATAACGTTTAGCGTTTGAAATCCTCAACATCATATGGGCAACGTAGCAAATGCGTCGTAATCGACTGAATTAATAAGGCAAGCGAATTCAGTATGCGTTTGCATGTGAGCTCCAGCAAAGAGCGTTTCACTACGCAATTTTACAAACAAAGCAGAATGGGAGTGGACGACGAATTTAAAAAAAATGCTGTCCTATGCTCTCCTCTATTTCTATATCATAAACTATTCGTATCTATGTACATTAATACTGTTTAAGCAAGTGCTGTACTTGAGTCATGATTTGTTTTTGGCCTAAGTGATGATAATGGTTGTCTATCACTTGGGCTAAATCTGTTTGTGATGCCAGTTGTTGTTCCGATAATGCATTTAAATTTGAAGAAGCATCTGTGAATTCATTGATATAACGATGCACAACATGTTGTAAGTGTTGATCATTATTTTCAGCTTCAGTGATATTTCGTAAAGCTTCAATCGCTTGTTTTTGCCCTTGATGATAACTTATATTAAATGCTCTTTTCAATAATTCTTGACTTGGACCATTCATAAATAATTGTTTTGTCGTATTGAGTGTGATTAAATTTACTTTTAAATCATCGTTTAAATCATATAATAATTCTAATAGTTGATTGCGGAATGTTCGTCCCATGTTTTAGTTCTCCTTTTTAGGTATGCCAATTTGATGACCCAATTGTTTAGGCCAATCGATAGTACCTTGCTGTTGATAATAACGCGCAATATTTTGATGATAGTCGGTTGGAAACGGTGCTGACTTGCGTTTGTTAGTATCAATCCCCATCATAATGACTTCGTTCGTTGCAGCTAACTCATCCTTATTGTTATAAAGCATTAAAAAGAAATGCACACGTTTATAGTCATAGTCATAAATATAAACTTCGATTCGATAAGTGGAATCAAGAGACAACTCTACAAGATAAGTCGTATGTTCTTCTAATGTAAACATCGTGTAATGAAGGATTTCACGTTCTTCTAAAGAGAGTCCATGTGTGTAATTAAATTCGTTTACAGCTGCACTAAATATTTTATTATATTCTGAATCATGCATATGATTGTTATGATCAATTTGAGATGCATGTACAACATTGTTAATAACTAATGGATTGCTCATCTTATCAGACCTCACTCATATATGGATACTTCTATTTTACTAAATAAAATTAACACATACACATGATTTAATTCATGGTAGAATGAAAGACGTATGGTCATGCAGGAGGTAAATGTAACAATGACAATGACGATTCGATATCAAACTAAAAATCAATCACTTACACAAGTTGACAGTGTTGACGATATTCCTGAAGCAGCAACAATTGTTTGGTTCGATTTTGAAAATGCAACACAAGCAGAGAATGATTACTTAGTCAGTCAATTTGAATTTAACTATCTAGAGTTAGAGGATGCCATTACTGGTGTACCACGTGTAAAATATAAATCCTATGAATCATATCAATATTTAGTCTTTCATAGCATGTACAGAGATGATTTTTCTCCAATCTCTTTGAATGTATTTCTAAATGAGAAAGTACTGGTTACTTATCATCATAAACATTTCGAATCATTAAATGAAGTGGCAAAGATGAACGCACATCACCATGATCCTGACTTAGATTGTGCAGATATAGTGATACATATATTAGATATGATGGTAGATAAATATTTTGAGTTCGTATATACAATTGAAGATAAAACGTATAACTTTGAAGACGCGCATGTAGATGACACGCAAAGTAAAAAGATTATGGATAATGTCTTTCAAATTAAATCCGATTTAATCAAGATTAAGAGGGTATTATTCCCTATGCAAGAATTGGTAAATACCATTAAAACAGAAGGTAATTTAATTGTAGATAGTAAGCATTCAATGTATATTCAACATATCGACGACCATCTTATTAAACAGAATAATATTATCAGAACATCACAAGAGATGGCTAATGAAATAAGAGAGAACTTCGAATCTTATTCATCATTTAGAATGAACAGTATTATGCAAGTACTAACGTTAGTGTCAGTTATTTTCTCTCCTTTAACATTTATTGCAGGTGTATATGGCATGAATTTCGAGTACATGCCAGAACTTAAATGGCACTATAGTTATCCTATTTGTATGGTGGTCATGTTAATTATAGCTATCGCATTGATTATCTTTTTCAAAAGAAAAAAATGGTTCTAATATAATTTGAAATTTTATTATTTAAAGTAAAGGTAGGTACAAAGATGAGTGATTTTCAAAGAGAACAGAGGAAAAATGAACATGTCGAAATAGCAATGGCTCAAAGTGATGCACCGCAATCAGACTTTGATCGAGTGCGATTTGTACATCATTCAATCCCTAGTATTAATGTAAATGATGTGGACTTAACAAGTCACACGACGGATTTTGATATGACGTATCCAATTTATATTAATGCGATGACAGGTGGTAGTGAGTGGACGAAACAAATTAATGAGAAACTTGCAATCGTGGCTCGAGAAACTGGATTAGCGATGGCAGTAGGGTCAACACATGCTGCGTTAAGAAATCCTAAAATGGCTGAATCGTTTAGTATTGCACGTCAAACCAATCCAGAAGGTACTATTTTTAGTAATGTTGGTGCAGATGTTCCTGTAGATAAAGCAGTTGAAGCGGTGAAATTATTAGATGCGCAAGCGCTACAAATACATGTTAATGCACCGCAAGAACTCGTTATGCCTGAAGGAAACCGAGAATTTTCAACATGGTTAGATAATGTAGCATCTATCGTTCAACGTGTAGATGTGCCGGTCATTATTAAAGAAGTTGGCTTCGGCATGAGTAAAGAATTATACAAAGACTTAATTGACGTAGGTGTGACTTATGTTGATGTAAGTGGTAAAGGTGGAACGAACTTTGTCACAATCGAAAATGAACGTCGCACAAACAAAGATATGGACTATCTTGCAAATTGGGGGCAGTCAACCGTTGAGTCTTTACTAGAAAGTTCAGCTTATCAAGATTCACTCAATTTCTTTGCTAGTGGTGGTGTACGAACACCATTAGATGTCGTTAAGAGCTTGGCTTTAGGTGCGAAAGCAGTAGGGATGTCTCGACCATTTTTAAACCAAGTTGAAAATGGCGGCATTACGACAACGATTGATTATGTTGAATCATTTATTGCACATACAAAATCAATAATGACGATGTTAAACGCAAGAGATATTAGCGAACTAAAACAAAGTAAGTTAGTATTCGATCAGAAGTTAATGTCATGGATAGACCAACGTGGTTTAGACATTCATCGAGGTTAATCTAAAATAATTAATATCAGTTAATACAAAAAAGCAAGTTGAGCGTACAAATGCTCAACTTGCTTTTTAAATAGTGTGAACATCAATTTTAATTTCCAAAAATATTGATAAAGCCCATGACGATTGGTACGCCAGCTAGGTCAATTAAGAAGGCACCAACAATTGGCACGACTAAATAGGATTTAGGTGAACTTCCATATTTCTTAGTGATAACATCTAGGTTGGCCATTGCATTTGGTGTGGCACCTAAACCATGACCAATAAAACCACCGGCCATGACTGCAGCATCATAGTCCTTACCAAGCACTCTAAATAAAATAAAGAATGCAAATAATGAAATAAATACCACTTGGACTAAGACGATGGCGATAAGTGGTAATGCGAGAGAATATACTTGCGTAAGTTGAATACTCATCAATGCTAATGATAAGAATAATCCTAATGCCACATCACCAATTTGGTCATTGAGTTTTAAATCAATGAGTTGTAGGTTTGCATATTCTGATATATTACGAATTGCTACGGCTACAAACATAGAACCGACATACATAGGTAAACTTTGACCAGTTAAATTTGAAAATTGATCGCCTATCCAAGTTCCTACAGACATACAAACTGCAATAATGGTTAATTGAATAAAGAATACTTGCGTTGGTTCGTATTTGCCGTGTAGGACTTCATTTGATTCAACTTTACTATAATCTTTAAACGTATCGTCACTATTTTCTGGTTTTAAATTATAGCGTTTAATAAGTGCTTTTACTAAAGGTCCACCTACTAATCCGCCAAATACTAAACCTAAAGTTGCTGCAGCAAGTGCTGCTGTAACAGCTGAATCGATATTAAAACTTTCTTCTAATGTTTTACCATAAGCGGCAGCATTGCCATGCCCACCTTCCATTGACATTGAACCTGCAGTTAAACCTAATAATGGTTTAATATGTAATACTTTAGCTAATGAGATACCAATAAAGTTTTGGCATATTGCTAGAAAAGCACAGCATACAAAATATAATATTAATACTTTTCCACCAATTTTAAATAATTTGAATGATGCACCTAAGCCAATGGTAGTAAAGAACACCATCATGAAGAAATCTTGAATAAAGCTAGCATCTAATTTAATTTGAATAATATTGAATGTATCTAAGATCGCAACTAGAATTGCAAATAATAAGCCTCCTATTACGGGAGGTGGTATACAAATTCTTTGTAAAAATGAAACGTGTTTGACGATAAATTCACCTAATAAAAATAACAGACAGGCGAGACATAATGTTGTGACTGCATCTAATTCCATTTTTATAGCCCCCTTAAGAAACGATTTAAAAAATAAATAGCACTTGATGTAAGCGCTATAAATCCCCATATATAACATTATACATATAAAAAATATAGATTTCTAGGATATTAATTATGATTTTTGTATAATAAGAACTTTTAATAAGTTTAAAAAAGTATAAAAAAATAATCCTAATATTAATTTTTAAAGTGATTACAATTAATATTGTTTTGTAAAAAATGCTCTAGAATCTGACGTACAAGTCACATTTCTAGAGCAAAAATAACGCGTATTAGCTTTCATTTATTTCCAAGTTTCATCGGGGTTGGAACAGTCTGATTTACGCATATGCGAAACGAAAGGATTGCCTTTGACGGTGTATCGTAATGGTTTAGTTGTCCAATCACCTTTATTGGGTATGCCAATTCGAGCACTTTCCACAATGTCTCTTGGGTATTTACGATGTTTCGTATCTATAGATAAACGACAATCATTCAATGTGGCACCATCAATTGCCCTAGGGATATTAAAGGCCTTTGTCCATTTACCTGGACCATTCGTTAAGTCATATCCTGATTTATTACGATTCTGCTTCATCGCTTCAATGCCGTCTAAAGGTTCAATAGCACGAATCAATACACCTTCAGGGACACCTTCATTTCGTGTTACGAAGTTTATCAATAAGTGCGTATGCATCACATGTCCATAAATGGTACCACCTTTTTTGTAGAGTGATGTTACTTTCGGTGTTTGTTTCCCGCCAAACCCGTGAGCAGCACGATCTGAAAATCCTAAATAAGCCTCAGTTTCGACTATATAGCCACTATACATTTGAAATTCGTCTTGATAGATGACTTTGACACCGAGTAACGCTTTAGCAGTTTCTATCGTCGGTTTTGATACAAAATCCACAAATTTACCTTCTTTCTTGTAATAATGAATGCATGTATATCATAAATCTAAAGTTTTGACTGGTATAACACAATGACAATATATTATGATAGCCATTATAATTGAAGTGAACGAATAATGAAATGACTTAATATATGTCATATATAATTGACTATTAGCCTGTTAAATCGTTATGATGATGAATATGGGATGTTGAAAGAAGTGTGGAACAATGAATAAAGTGAAAGTATATCGAGGTGTAAAGAAAATCTCTCAACTAGAACTTGCACGTTCGGTTGGTGTATCACGTCAAACCATCAATATGATAGAGAATGACAAATATAATCCGTCATTAAAATTATGTATTAATATCGCTAAAACACTAGAAGTGACTTTAAATGATTTATTCTGGGAGGATGAAGAAGATTGAAGATAATGACGCTTTGAAAGAACAAAACATAACATTGAAAGCAAAACTCGGCATTGTAAGCTTAAATTTCTTATGCGCTATCGCTATATTCGCAATGTTTAATGATTTGCAACGTGAGTATCTTTCGCCAATTTTTATAGGTAGTATCTGTCTTTTAATCGTTATCGTGTGTAAATTAACGATTCATTCAGAAACCGTAGATGACATTCATATTTATGTACATGATTTTAGTGACAAATCAAAACTGAATCATTATTCCAAATTAAAAAGAATTATTTATCTCACCGTATGGATAATATATTTAATTGTTGTCGCTAATATTGTAACGCCGAACCTTAATCATACGAATCATTATGAGTGGGTATTTAAACCAAGTTGGCTAATCATTGGTGTCGGTGTCATAGTTGCATTTTGTATGTTTGATGATAAACGTATTAAATATACAGATATGAACACACCAAACTTAGAGAATCGTGGCGCTACACCACGAGGCATATTAAATTTAATCCCCAATTATAGATATGCTGATGAACAACAAAAAATTATCATATTAAATGTCTATGCGACAAATTTTAATTGGATAATGATTGGATTAAGCATTGTGAGTGTGATAGATGTCATTATTGAATTCGCCATGCATCAATTCCCTTTAGTCGCTATCATAGCACTCATATATAGTGTCATTCTATTGCTTATTGTCAAAGTTAAGACGAAGCACTTATGTAAGTTGCATGATGAATAAAATAGTCATTAAACGCTATCTATTAAATTTCTAATAGATAGCGTTTTCATTTTTTAATTTATATAAAATCTATGGAATATTAATAAAAAAAGTGTAACAATATGTATGTGGAAAAGTCAGTGCTTAAAATTTAAATAGATAAAGGTATGATTGGATTGATACAATGAGGCTAACTTTAGTAATCGTTGGAGGTCATTTCTATGCTTTATTCAATCTTTATCTTTTTATTAGCAGGTCTCTGTGAAATTGGTGGTGGCTATCTAATTTGGTTGTGGTTAAGGGAAGGACAATCAAGTTGGTTGGGATTTATTGGTGGCGTTATATTAATGATGTATGGTGTCATTGCAACATTCCAGTCGTTTCCAACTTTCGGTCGTGTTTATGCTGCTTATGGTGGCGTGTTTATTGTAATGAGCTTAATATGGGCATACATTGTCGATAAACAAGCACCTGATAAGTATGATCTAATTGGGGCATGCATCTGTATAATCGGTGTATGCGTTATGATATTACCGAACAGAACCTGATTAAGCGTGTTTAAGAGGGAGACGTAAGTAATGATAGTTGAAGTAGAAAAGCAAAGACATGGTATTGACTTAATCAAAATTGATAACGATGAAACGAATATTGTATTCACCAACTTTGGTGCGCGCGTCGTTTCGTGGAAATACCATGATAACAACATCGTTTTAGGCAATAAAGTTGAAGCGGATGAATTTTATCCATCTAATCCTTTTCATTTTGGTGCTACAATTGGTCGCTATGCAGGTCGTATTGGTAATGCCAGTTTTAATTTAAATGGTGAAGCATATCAACTTGAAGCTAATAATAACCTGCATCACCTTCATGGTGGCAGTAATGGTTTAGATCAAAGACTTTTTAATTACGACATCCAAGATAACATTACTAATATAAAGATTACCTTTACTGTTCAACTTAAGTCTATGGAAGATGGGTACCCAGGAGATATGTTTATTAAAGTGATTCATACATATGATGTAGAACACCGATGGACAGTAGAATATGAAGCACAATCGAATCAAGATACACTATTTAATCCAACGAATCACGTCTATTTCAATTTAAATAGAGATAACAATGTTATAGATAATCATAAGATTAAGAGTGAACAATTAAATATGTATCCAGTTGACAGTCATAATTTAATTACAAGCACAAGTCCAATTGATTTAGTAACAATATTTAAATCAAATTGCATTTCGTTTAGTGATATTTTTAACTCAGACAATGCCCAATTGAAAGAACAGGTTGGTGCAAGAAATGGGTTGGATCATCCATTTGATGTTGGAAACAAGCAATTTTTCATTGAGAATGATGAGTTCTTATTAGATGTTACTACAACAATGCCGAATGTCGTCATCTTTACGTTTAATGATACGACAAGTTGGGATAGTGATTTTAATATTTATAAAGCACACTCAGGTGTATCTCTAGAAACGCAATTTTTACCTAATGATATTAATGTGTATGGTAATAAAGCACAATCTATTTTAAAAGCGAATGACACATTTTACGCTAAGACAATGTATCACGTAGCAGAAAAATAATATAAAAATAGTAAGGGACAGAGGAAGAAATAAATTTTGTGAAAATCGTATTTCTTCCTCTGTCCCTTAATAGTCATTTATGATGTTGTTTTAAGTGCGTGTTGATATAGCTTTTGCAATTTAGCTATACGAGTTTCACTTAAATATGGGTTTTGTAACGCATAACGCAATCGATTGACGTTTTTGCGGTCGTTATAATAAATTTCATTCAGTTCTTGTACAGAGAGTCGTGTTGTTTCATCTGCTAAATGGATTAATTTTAAATCATCATCTTGGTCTACATAGCCTTCTTGTATGACTCGAAAGTAAAAGCCAGTTTTGCCACTCGAAGTCATTCGTTTAACTAAATCTGTAATGCCATACTTAGTTTGAATCTTCCAACATGGTTCTCTAATTTCGGATACCTCAATCACTGCTTCACCTAATTGATATTGATTTCCAAAATAGACATCTGCTTCATCTAAGTCTTCTACAGTTAAATTTTCACCAAACATTGCATAATCTGGAACTGTGTTCAACGCATGTTTGTACATGTTATAATGCGATTTGCTAAAGCAACATACTGCTTTATGAGGCCCCCCATGGTCTTTGTACGCTTGTTCATCTTCGGCAAAGCCAGTTTTGGATAACCACATCTTTCCTGAAAAAGGTGACTTGTTTAAAGCTGATCGCATTTCTCTTTTTTGACCGTAATCTAATTGTTCAATTTTGCCTACTGAAATTGCATAGACTGAAATCATTATCTTTCCCCCCAGATAAAGTTAATAAGCAAAATTTTACTATATTCACAATTAAAAGATAAGAAAAATGATAAAAGAATTTCTCATATTGAACTAGGTATTTGTTTCAACGTCATGTAAAATAATAGTTGAGTATAATTGAAAAGGGGTCACAGTTAAGATGAAAGATGCTAAAGAACTTAAATTCATGACAGTAGATGATGCTGTAGCTCAAATTAAAGACAATATGATACTAGGCATTGGTACGGGGAGCACAATAGAATTGCTTATCCCAAAGATTGCTGAAAGAATTCATAATGAACAATTAAATATTACTGGTGTGTGTACCTCTAATAAAAGTGCATTAATTGCGAAGAAGTTAGATATTCATATTGTTGATATCAATGATGTTGATCACGTTGACTTGGCTATAGATGGCGCTGATGAAGTTGATCCTAACCTTAATTTAATTAAAGGTGGTGGCGGTGCCTTATTTCGTGAAAAAGTAATTGATGAAATGGCGCATCGATTTGTTGTTTTAGCGGATGAAAGCAAACTCGTTAATTATTTAGGTAAAGGTTTTAAACTACCAGTCGAAGTAGATAAATTTAATTGGTTACATATTGCTAAAAAAATTGAAATGTATGAAGATGTCGTGACAGAGCGCCGTATGAGTGATGATGTACCATTTATTACTGATAATGGGAATTATATTTTAGACTGTCAATTAAATAAACAGATTGATCCATTTACATTTCATGATTATTTAATTCATTTAACTGGCGTCTTGGAAACAGGATATTTTTTAAATATTACTGATCAAGTGATTGTTGGTACACAAGATGGGGTTAAAATTATAAATAAAACGAGTTTAAACGAATAATAAGGGAGTGGGACAGAATTCGGTTCTACGCAAACATCGGTTGATAAATAAAAAAATTATTTAATTAAAATAAGATTAAGCGACAAGGTGGAAATCAGACTTTTTTAGTCTTGGTTTCCTTTTTGTTTTTTTAAATATTCGTTCTTTGACTATTATACGAC
>NZ_JAESMI010000033.1:0-979 GCF_017893095.1 Staphylococcus sp. GDX8P80P
ATATTGTATGTTATCGTGATTTAAAAAAACAAACGGATGAAGCCATTGAAATTTTCTCACAAACTGACAACACAGATACGGTGTTAAGCTTATCTTACGAAGAATATTTAAAAAATTTCAAAGATATCTTACAAGACGTTTTTCAATTAGCACCAACGCCTTTAGATGTTGATAAACTAGAGGCTGAGGATTTAAAAAAAGAATTTGTCATTTCATTCCGTGATTTATCGAATACTTTAATCAAATTAAAAACCTTTGATGAATTTCAATTTACGAAAAACGAACTTGGTATTGCAGAACAAACGTATGAAGATTATAAAGGAAAATACTTAAACATTTATGAAGAAGTCATACGTGGTAAAAAAGTGGATAATGAAGAGGCTGTTTCTGTTTTAGATGATATTGATTTCCAAGTTGAATTAATGCGTAATGATTTGATTAATGTGAAGTATATTATGGATCTCATTGGTCAAATTAATCTATCTGATGCCAAAGCACGTGATGAAAAACGTCATCAAATTCACAAGTTATTAGATAAAGCCGATGATCAACAATTACGTTTGAAAGCTGATCTTATCCGTAGCTTCTTAGATAAAGTTGTGCCGTCATTAAAAGAAGATTCCGATATTAATGAAGCTTATTATGAATTTGAAGACAAAGAAAAAACAAAAGAAATTGATGCATTTGCAGAACAAAAAGCCTTTTCTGCTATGTTACTTAACGAAGCTGTTAATGAGTATGAGTATAGTGGTAATATCGATCGTAAATCTATCGGTCAAAATATTTCAGAACCTTTTATGAAACGTAAACGAAAAACCGACCAAATTATACAGTTTATTGAAGATACCGTTGAAAAATATGGTATGATCGAATAAATTTTACAAAAATCCTTGTATTTTTTCTTTACTACAAGGATTTTTTGTTATATACTTAATTTGTAGTAATAAAAAAATACAAAAAGAAGGTGAGTCAAATATCT